>CBFGQF010000024.1:0-14834 GCA_965650865.1 uncultured Alphaproteobacteria bacterium
ATGGGTGTCGTCATGAATGCCTGCCTCTACGGCCTGTTTGTTGCTCCAGGCGATAATGACGGTATAGGCGATGGCGAGCAGGGTCGGGCCAATGAACAGGCCGATAAAGCCGAAGGCGAGAATTCCACCGAAAACCCCGAGCAAAACGAGAAGGAGCGGCAGATTGCTGCCGATGGAAATGAAATAGGGGCGAATGATGTTGTCGGTCATGCTGATGACCAGCAATCCCCACAGCGCCATGAAAATACCCATGCCGATCTGCGATTCCGAAAACAGCCACATGGCGGCAGGCACCCAGATCAGGGGCGGCCCGAACGGCACAAAGGAGAAGAAGAAGGTGAGAAGACCCAAAAGCGCCGCACCGGGGATTCCGGCGAAGGTAAAGCCGATGGTGGCAAGCACGGCCTGCACGACGGCCGTGCCGAGAATGCCATAGAGAACGCCGATCATGGTCTTTTTGGAGACTTCGAGAAGATGTTGACCGAATTGCCCGATAAATTTGTCAATGAGGGCGCTGAGCCTTTCTGCTGTTTGCACGCCGTGGCGGAACAGGAAGAAGGCGATGAAAACGCCGAGCGAAAGGTCAATAACGCCGCGTCCGATAATGCCGCCCGCGATCAGAAGTCTGTCCGATATTTCCCGCGCGTTTTCTTTCAAGGACGCCGAAAGCGTTTGCATGTCTGAGAGGTATTTCTCCCAGAAGGACAGGGCGTAATCGGATATGAACGGCAGTTCGGCAACCCATCCCGGCGGGTGTCCGTCGCTGGTCTCGATGCTCGTGACGAGCGCCGCCCATAATTTCGTGAAGTTGCCGGTCAGGCTGTTGGCGATCACAAGGAGCGGGACAAGGAACCCGACGGCGAGCAGTAGGGTCATCAGCGTGGCGGCCAATGTTGTACGGTGGTTCAGCTTTTTTTCCAGCCATGAGAAGGCCGGCCATGTGGCCAGCGTGAAGATGACACCAAGCAAAATAGCCGGCATGAACGGTGCCAGGATGATCAGGCATCCGGCCGCAACGGCGACGATGGCGGCGGTCAGGGCGAAAATGCGGAACAGGCTGACCTTATTGATTGTTTCGAGGGAAATGTTGTCGCGAAGCCGCATGGATAGGTCCTATACATAAAGTGTCCGGTCATATTCTGGCACGAAACAGGATGACTGAAAACGGTCAATCGCCCATTTTTATGGCATCTTTGCGGTGTTTGGGGTAGGGATAGGGCATGGATGAAAACCGTTTGATCAAAATTGAAACCGCCCTGATGCATCAGGACCACCAGATTGCCGATCTGGAGGAGGCGCTGGAGCTACAGCGCCGCGAAATCGAGGCCTTGCGTAAATATCTGGAACGGCTTTTGTCGCGTGTGGATGACATGGAACAAGGCGGTAGTGGCGAGGACGGAAAAACGCTGAGCGTTGCCGAACAGGCCCTGCGCGACAAACCGCCGCATTATTGATACCTTCCGGGAAAACGCAGTTTCTAGAATGTCGCCGTGCCTACAAGACTGCCTATCAGGGCGGTAAGTCCCATCGCGCCTGCGCCCCATATCATCACACGCAAGGCCGGCTTCAATGCCGGTGCCCCACCCGTTCTGGCGGCGAGGGCGCCGAGAAGTCCGAGCAATATAATACACAAGATGGAAGAGATGACCACAAAGTGTGCGGGAGGAATGAGGATAACCGATATCAGGGGAAGCGCGGCACCCAGTGAAAAGGCGGCAGCGGACGAGATAGCGGCCTGTATGGGTTTTGCGGCGGTTAAATCGGAAATCCCCAGTTCTTCGCGCGCATGCGTGGCCAGAGCGTCATGGTCCGTCATCTGTTTTGACACCTGCCGAGCAAGGGAAGGTTCTACCCCGCGGTCAATGTAGATATCGGTCAGCTCCTGCAACTCGGCTTCCGATGTTTCAATCAATTCCTTTCGCTCGCGCGTGATGTCGGCTTGTTCCAGATCCGATTGTGAACTAACCGATACATATTCGCCGGCGGCCATCGACATGGCGCCCGCGACGAGGCCTGCGATTCCGGCCAGCATAACATCGCTTTGCGGTGCGTTGGCCGAAGCAATGCCGACGACCAGGCTGGAAACGGAAATAATGCCGTCATTCGCACCGAGCACAGCGGCGCGGAGCCACCCGGTACGGCTGACATAGTGACGTTCGTTGTGCTGATAGATAAGACGATCTCTCATAGGGGGATTGTATCAGCAAAGGGGTTGCAGCGGCAGGGGGAATTTGCCTTGCATAGGGGGCCTGCGGGACAAGCGGGCATATTTTTGTTTATTGTACGATACAGCCGCCGGAAACGCCGCTGGATGCCAGGCAGGAAGGGGTACCCTCTTGAGAATCCTCGGTGCCAGCCGCGGCCGGTTCACTCTTTGTTACATTCCGGCCTTCATCATCCTGCGCATTGTTCCCCGTGTCCCCCATATTGATAAGCGGCTCTGTGCTGATAGAGGGCACTTCGCCTGTATTCGTGGTGACCAGAGGGTCCGTGCTCGAGGGCTGTGAGCGCACCGTGTGCGGGAGCGAAACCTTGTTCAGGTTTGTCGTGTGGTTGATAACCGATGTCTGGCTTACGGTGGTCGGCGTTGTCGTTGTGGGCTGCAAGCTGGAAATCGTCATCGCGCCGTTTGCCAGTGTGATGGCGTATCCCATCGGGCTCGCCAGTGTGCCCAGCCCCATGACGATTGGCCGCGTGTTGCCGCTTAATGCGCCAAGGCTGTATGTGGGCGTCCCTGTAATGGCATCGGCCAGCAGATCATCACTGCGCAGACCGGACGATGCGCCGAAACTATAGACGGCCGTGGACGGGTCTGTCGTCGTGATATTGTTGGCCGCGAGGGTGATCGTCGGTTGATGCGCGAAGATAAAGCGGCTACCGCCCGTGATAGTAGACGGCAGATCATCGACATAGGTTCTGTTGTAAAGGTTTTTCGCGGTCAGTCCGCCTTTTGTCGTGTCGTCCGGATGGTCACCGTAGATCAGGTAACGTCCGGCGGATGTTTGAATGGCGTTTGCCCCCGCGGTGGCATTGTTCAGCAAGTTGCCGGTTGAGGCGATGAGAACAGCGGTGTTCGTGCCGGCGGAATGGATCGTCCCGTTCGCGCCGATCGTGACATTGCGGATGATGCCGCCGAAATCGATATCGTCAAGATCGAAGAGGGCGGGCGTTGTGATACCGCTGGAACCATCCCATCCGGCGAAGAGGTTGATATGGCCCGTGCCTGCGTTCTCCAGACGCTGGTTGATGCGCACAGGGCCCGTGGCCAGAAGCGTCAGGTCACCGGACGCATTGGACAGGCTGTCCGCGCTCACCGTGATGCCGTTGGTGCCTTTGGAGTACAGCGTAACATCGCCGGAACCCATGGTGATGCCCGCCAGTGTGATGTCTTTCCCGTGGACCTGAACATTGTGCGTTTTGCCGGATAGGTCCCAGCTATCGACGGTGATGTCACCAGTGCCGTTAACGGAATCGCCAATCACCATTGTCGCGGCTGTGATTGTAGATAATATATTGTCCAGAAGACCCAGTGTCCCGCTACCGCCCGAAACGCCGATGGATGCGGACGAGGTATAAGGCATAAGGATAACCCTGCCTTGTGTCGTAATCGTATGGGCCGCGGCACCGAAGTAATAATCGTTCATCTTGAGGGTAATGTCCCCTGTCGATGTCGCGCTACCCAGCTTCATGGCCGTGCCGGTATTGTTGATGTAAATATCGGCACTGCTGCCGGTACCGGTGAGGGTTAGATCGCCCTGTTGTGTGGCAATATCAATATTGTTCCACAGTACAATGCCCATACCGGGTGACCCGGTACCGCTGAGCGTTATATCTCCGCTGCCGGATTGAATGGATCCTGTTAAATTGATGGCGTGGGAGTTGCTTGCATGACGCGCGCTGCCTTTCAAGGTGATATTCCCCGACGTCGTGGTAATGCTGGGGGATCCGCTTGTCTGGTAAATACCGTAGCTACCGCCGCCTGCTGTCCCGCCTGCGCCTGTCAGGAAAATATCGCCTGCCCCGGTACTGATCGTGCTGCTGGTAAGATGAATGCCGTGGCCGGTCGTATTGGTGCGTATGGCGGCGACATCGTCGGCCCCGGTCCCGTCACCATTACCGAGAATCCCATCGACGCCGCCAACGGTGCCCGAACCGCCACCCATGACCAGATAGCCGCCATTGGTGGTAATGGCAGAGGAGCTAACGATAATCCCGCCTTCTGAATCCGCGTCGCGATCGGAATTGAACAGGGTGTTGAGTGACCCTGTCGTCGCCGTGATATTGGAGCTCAGGAGGTAGATATGGGAATCCGCACGGAGGTCGAGCAGGGAAGTGCCCGCCACCTGTTTCTGGATTGCGGCATTAATGATGATATCTGCCGGGTCCGCACCGCCGTCATTGTCCTTGGCATGCGCCATGAAGTTTCCGGTGCCAAGGCGAACGGCGTAATCGACACCCGCCGTCGCATCTGTGTCGTTGAAAGTTATATCGTTGCCGTAGAGTTCGACGTTGTACGATTTTCCGCTGAGATCCCAGCTGTCGACGATGATGTCGCCAGTGCCGAGGGCGGAGTCGCCGATGACAAGTGTACCGGCAGTGATGCGGGAAAGATAGGCATCGGTAAGGTTCAATCCCGTTCCCGTGAGCCCGACATTGATGTTTTGAGAGGCCGTGCGCGGTTTGATCGTTATCTTGCCCGTGGTACGCAACACGGAAGCCGTGTCAAAATTGACGCTGTTGGCGATATAGACCTGATCGCCTGTTGCACTGGCTCCCCCGACCGTATTGGTGATAACGATATCGGGATGGGCTCCGCCGCCTTCGCCTTTGATTGTTATGAGTGCACTTCCATCGGATAAGATACCCCCGCCCCATGCGGCGATACCCGACCGTGTTCCGGCCGCGCTGGTGCCGGATTTACCTATAAGAGTAAGGGCGCCATTATGGGCGGAAACATTGTTCCCGGTGCCGATGGCTATTCCGTTGGCATTGTTGTTCGTTGAGGAAAGACCTTTCCCGCTGAGTGTTACTGTGCCGTTGTTTCTGGCTGTGATGGAGGAAGAGCTTTCGATTTGTATACCCGTGCTCGACCACGCGCCCGCGGCACCGCCTTCTCCTCCGATAACAATATTGCCATCACTCGAAATGGATGATCCAAACAAACGGACCCCGTAAGACCATTGGTCTGTCGTGCCGCTTCGGCCGAAGATGTTTATCTTGCCGGATCCTGTATCGATTGTGCTCGATTGAATATTAACGCCGGGGCTACCATTGCCCGGTGCCGCCGCTGCCGCGATCGCGAATCCGTCGGGACGGCCGTCTGCCGCAATGCCTTGATAGAGAACATCACCGAATGCATCTAGTATGGCCGATCCGTCATCCAGGCCGCCGCCGATATGAAGATCCCCGCCATTCGTGTTCAGGGTCGTATTATAAATCTGGACGGCGAGGCGATCTGAAGAATCACCCGTATTGTCCGCATCGGCCCAGAAAATGGTATTGAGTTTTCCGGTGTTACTGGTGATCGAATTCGTTCCGGCCGTCGTAATCGCGCCATCCGCTTTGAGGGTGAGGGTGGCATCGCCGCCGCCGGATTTCAGGATCGTGGCATTGTTGAGTTCAATGTGGCCTGTTTGCGCCTGACCGGCATTCACCGTTGTGATGGTGACGTTGTTCCCGGCGGAAAGGGCCGCTGAAATAGAACTGGCGAGTATGAGGTAGGGGTTGGCCGTACCCGTCGGGTCAACTATGCCGCCGCCGCCCGGGATGCTGTTGCCGGAATTCGTGATGCGGACGTTCTGCGGGTCGAGGAGCCATTCACCGGCCTTGCCTGTGTCGTTGTTGGCTGTGGCGTTGACCGAACCGGTGACGCCGAGGTTGATTTTACCCGATGTTTCGACCTTGCCGCCGTCGCCGCTGAGCGCTCCGCCTTTGGCTTCGATCGTGCCGTCGAATTGCGTGTTCCCATCGGCCCAGAGGACGACTTCACCGCCATCGCCGTGATCGCCTGTGGTGTTGGCTTTCAATGCCGCGGATGATGTCACCGTTACATTTTTGGCGTTGTTTACGCTCTCGTCTTTTCCTTGCCAGCCGCCGCCGACATGGATGGTCCCGCCGCCGGTGTCGCCCGAGGCATCCAGCGTGCCGGACACTTCGATTGACGGGCCTTCCAGAATGATCTTCCCGCCTTTTTGCGTCGCCGATGCGACGTTGATGATACCGGATGTATTGATCACATTGTTGACAACGCCCTGCGCGGCGGCGGCGGTCATTTTCACTGTCCCGCCTTCCGCAATCATCGATCCGGTATTGTCGATCAGGGCTTCTTGAAGGGGCGCGTTCGCCGCCACTTCGACAAGCCCGTCGCCGTAAAGATCGATCGTTGCCGCCGTGCCCGATGCCAATGTAATTGTGCCGAGTTTGGCTTCGATCACCCCGTTGTTGATAACGCTTGGCGCGACGAAGGCGGCAAGCCCTGCCTCTGCCACCGTTATATGCCCGTCATTGACAATCGTTCCACCGTTATTGATGTCCGTGATCTCCAGAACACCCGCGCCTGTCATAAAGGCTGTGTCGTCGATGGTGCCCGTGCTTGCAATAATCCCGCCGACATCGACGCGGCTGCCGTCGCCAAAGATGACCCCGTTTTGGTCGAGGATGACAATCTGCCCGTTGGCTTTGAGTGTGCCGAGGATTTGTGTGGGCTCAAAACTTCCAGTGACCTTGTTGACCGCAATCGCGTTCGCACCGGACTGATGGAATTGCGTCAGAGCGTTTTTGCCGATATTGAAACTGTTCCAGTTGATGGTAACGCGGTCGCTCGACTGGTTGATGTGCAATTCATTGGGCGCCGAATAATCGAAACTGGCAGAACCGTTGGTAACCTGCCCGCCGGATGGCAGTGCGGAATCGTCGAGAGCATGGGCATGCGAATAGGGTACGGCAGAGACCCCGATCATCAGGGTCCCGTACGTAATCGCTTTACGAAGGCGCGCCGGCCCCCGTTTTTTCCCTATTCCGTGTTTATACATAATATTTTCGAGCCTGTGGAGTGTGCTGGCCGATAAAAGATGGTATGTGCTCTATATTTTCTCATGCCTTAGTATGACTGGAAAGGTTAAAAAATCCCTTACGACCAAAGGGCCTGGTAAAAAAATGGTTTGGGGTATGGCAGAGGGCGTTTTCCCGGGAAAACCGGGGCGGAAATGGTGCCGCGTGCGAACCTTGACCGCAAATTTTCTTCAGCAAACTGGGGGTTTCAGAGGATTTTAAGGGACAAAATCATGCTTTAGGCGACAATATTTTATACTCAAAAGACATCCTAGATATTCTACAATCGCCTTGTGTTTTAGTCATCTTACATCATCATGGCTTATCTGGACTTTATTTTAAGAGATAAATTATGAAAAAATATATATTTTCTCACGCACCTACTTTGCCTTGCATTGCTGTCTTACTCTGTCTTTGCCCTGCCGCCATGGCGCAGGATGACCAAAATAAATGGCAAGGCCATGTTGAAGCCGAAGGCAAGTGGGGCACCGAGCGCAGCCTTGGTGAAATCGGCGTGTTCCTGCCCGCATGGCAGAATAACAATACGCTGATCTTTGGCGATGTGCGGGGACGGTTCGACGATCAGGATTCTAGCGAAGGTAATTTCGGCCTCGGACTGCGCCATCAGATCAACCGGCAATGGATTGTCGGGGGCTATACTTTTTATGATCGCCGCCGCACGGAAAACAACAATATTTTTGATCAGGCAACAATAGGGATCGAAGCGCTTTCAGAAAATATTGAAGCGCGGATCAACGGTTATATTCCTGAAAGCGATGAGAAAACCGTAATTCCGGCGACAGGCACCTCAACAGCAGGACTTGCCACTGGGGGAACCTTCCAGCTTGTCACCACAACGGGTGGCGGCGTGGTTGAGCGCGCCCTGCCCGGATTCGATGCAGAAATCGGCTATAAGTTCGACCTGCCTCAAAACTGGGAATTCTGGGCCTATGGCGGCGGGTTTCATTTTTCCGCAGACGGATACGACGATGTTACAGGTCCGCGCGGGCGGCTGGAGTTAAGCTATAATGATGTCCCCTATCTGGGCGAAGGGTCGAAATTCACGGTGGGTTTTGAAACGCAGACCGACGATGTGCGCGGCGGGCAAAGCTGGGCCTTGGCGCGCATCCGCATTCCGCTTAATTACAACGACGCGAAAAAACCCTCCGAACTTTCCGCGCTCGACCGGCGCATGACGGCGCGCATTAACCGCGATGTTGACATCGTCGCGGCGTCCGGCAACGGCGGCCCGTCAACCACTACGACAGAAACAGCGCAAGTAACCACGGCGACGGGGCAGACAGTGACAAGCTATACCGTGCTCGACGCCGCCGACGATGTCGACGCCGATCTTCCGGGTGCCGGAATGCTGGTGGTCCTGGATGGTTCGAGTGGCACGCTGAATGCCGACAACGCCATCAACCTGACTGCAAACCAGACTGTTGTTGGCGGCGGCACGACATTTACAGCGACCGGGACTCAGAGCGGTAAAACAGCTACGGTGACAATGCCCGGGACCCGCGCCACTGTTGACCGCGGCGGGGCTATCATCGAGAACATATTCAATACCGGCGGCAACAACAGCCTTCAGGATTTCGATATGCAAAACGCTGGCAAAGGAATTTACATCAACAATACGGACAACAAAATCAGCGGCATCAATATCGACGATACAGACACGTTTGGTCTACACATCACAAGCAATGGGGATCGCACCCAGGTCAATGGCGTACAAATTACACAGAGCGTCTACGGAATATTCTTAGATGATGCAAATGATGTCAGTATCTCGGATACATCTATCACAACGGCAACAGAGGGTGTTTCAATACATGGATTCACTACAAGCAATCTGACGCTCGATAACATAACAATAGATGCGGCGACCACTGGCGTGAATATCGACGGGATCGGCACGTTTGACTCTCTGTCGGGCAACGTAACAACAACGGGCACTGCTACACCGTGTCAATTGGGTGGTTTAATGGTCGGCGTTACAAATTCGACCCTTACGGTTAACGGCGTCGCCTGCCCTTAAGACAATCCAGAGTATGAGTGCTTAACCTAGAACGCGGCGATCGTTGTAAGAATCAATATTCTTTCAAAACTCTCCGTCTCTCCAGCAAAGAATTCTCGATCGCTTTCGGTTTTTCAGCATTAAAACCAATCTGATACAAAACAAACATGGCATAAGACATATAAAATCTTTCAAGAATTTATAATCTTGTCTTGCCCATTAGCAATCTTTCTCATTCTCTATGGCTTGGCTGGAGAAGGGTTTCAATTTTTCCGTTAAGTCATTGAGTTAATTGAAAAAATATTAATTTTGAAAATGGTGCCGCAGAGAGGAATTGAACCTCCGACCCACGCATTACGAATGCGTTGCTCTACCCCTGAGCTACTGCGGCGTGTGGTTTTTGATACGGAATTTGCCCTTCTTTTGCAAGAGGGGCGTTGTGCGGCGATCTTGGGTTCTTAACGCGCCGCAGCACATTAAATCGTTCATATATGACTGAAATCCCTTCCCGCGCGAAAAAAACGGTTGCAGAATGGAAAAGGGCCTGTCTATATTGTCATAATTTCTTGAAAAAGGCTGAAGCGAGGGGAAAATGGATTTTCTGGGCACATTTGCCAAACTGAAAGACGCATTGCTTGACGGTTTTGCGGGTGCGAGCGTGCCGCCCAACGGTTTTGTGCCGTTTTCGGCCATTTCGGGCATGGTGGCGTTAAATTCGGCGGCGCGCGCGACAGCCGCTGAAACCCCGCCCAAGGTTCCAAGCGTGCGTCTGGAAGAGCGTGTCATCGATGGCCAAAAGGCCACTGTCATGATTGTTAAACCCGACCACCAGAAATTAATCGGCGAGGGGCCTTATATCCCCGATTATTTTGCAAGGGAGCTATTGGTAAGACAGCCGCCACAGCCGGAATACAAGGATTATGCCCGCATTGATGAGCGGGGTCTATTCATAGGATAGCCGAAACGCTGGACTTTGATGCGGTCTTTCTCTATATCAATCCACGGAAAGTCGGCGTGGGCGGTAGCTTCGCCAATCCGGTCAGGGCCGAGAGGCAGCAGCCGTAACGAATTTGCTCCGGGTCGCGTCCGGCTTTCCACCTGACCTTGTTAACCTTTCCCCTTATCCCCGCTATTCATGATCCAAAGGCCTGCTTTGCTTGCGCGGGGGCCTGAATCGCCCTAGATAAGAGATATGTCCGATACTCAAAAAGAATACCGCGTTCTGGCGCGGAAATACCGCCCGAAAAATTTCGATGATCTGGTGGGGCAGGATGCGCTGGTCCGCACCCTGAAAAATGCCATTGAATCGGGCCGTATCGCCCATGCCTTCATGCTGACCGGTATTCGCGGCGTGGGCAAAACGACAACGGCGCGTATTATCGCGAAGGCGCTGAACTATACCGGGCCGGACGGTAAAGCTGGCCCGACGACCGGCAACACGGATGATTGCGATATCTGTAAGGCGATTGCCGAAGATCGTCACCCCGATGTGATGGAAATGGACGCGGCGTCCCGCACCGGCGTTGACGATATCCGCGAAATTCTGGACGGCGTTCGTTATGCGCCGACCTCCGCCCGTTATAAAATCTACATCATCGACGAAGTGCACATGCTGTCCAAAAACGCGTTCAACGCGCTTTTGAAAACGCTGGAAGAGCCGCCGCCGCATGTGAAATTCATTTTCGCAACGACCGAAATCCGCAAAGTGCCGGTGACGGTGCTTTCGCGTTGTCAACGGTTCGATCTTCGCCGCATCGATGCCACAACACTTGGCGCCTATTACAAAACCATCTGCGAAAAAGAAGGCGTGAGCGTCGAAGACGAAGCCGTGAATTTGATCGCCCGCGCCGCCGATGGTTCCGCCCGCGATGGATTGTCGATGCTTGATCAGGCGATCGCGCTATCCCAAGGCAATGTGACGGCGCAATCGGTGAAGGATATGCTGGGCCTTGCGGACCGCAGCCTCGTGCTCGATCTGCTTGAAAAATCCATAACAGGCAAATGCGATGAAGCGCTCGCGCTCATGGATAATCTTTATTCCAAGGGCGCAGACCCGTCTGTCATTATCGGTGATCTGCTGGATCTTGCGCATCTTCTCACCAAACTTCGCGCTGTGCCGTCGATGAAAGATACGCTGCAAGTGATGGGCCGTGAAGAAATGGAACGGGCCGCACTGCTCGCCTCCAAACTCTCCATGCCTGCCTTGGGGCGCACATGGCAGGTGCTTTTGAAAGGTCTTAACGAAGTCAATTACGCCCCCGTCCCGCAAAAGGCGGCGGAGATGGTGGTTATACGCCTCGCTTACGCGGCGGAACTTCCCGATCCGGCGGACCTGATCAAAAAAATCCAAAGCGGGCAGGGCGCGGGCGTTGGCACCTCTGTACCCACACCGCCATCGGGTGGCGGAGGCGGCGGTGCCTACCAAACTGTTATGTCCGGCGGCGGCGCGGCGGCGGTTGCTGTGCAGATACAGGAACCTGTGCCCGCGATGCCAACGGAGATTGCAAGCCTTGAGGATATCATGGCCGTGATCAAGCCCATCGACATGGCACTTGCCACACAAGTCTATCTGAACGTCCATCTGGTGAAACTGGAAGAAGGCCGGCTTGAATTCCGCCCTTCTGCGCATGCCTCGCCTGCGCTTGCGCAGGAACTGACGCGGGGCTTAAAGGCCGCGACCGGCAACCGCTGGATGGTGATGGTTTCAGACAAACCGGGTATGCCAACGCTGGTTGAACAGGTTGAAATCAAGAAGGCGGAAAAATTCGCGGCCGTGCGTGCCGACAAACTCGTGTCGCAAGTGCTCGAAATTTTCCCCGATGCCGAACTGACGGCGATTCACAATAAAGAGGACATGCAGTAAAATGATGAATATTCAAAAGATGATGAGCCAGGCCAAAGCCATGCAGGAAAAAATGGCGGCGATGCAGGACAAGATGGGCGCGATGACAGTGGAAGGTGCTTCCGGCGGCGGCCTTGTGAAGGTTGTCCTGACCTGTAAGGGGCAATGCCAGTCCATCACCATCGATCCATCCATTCTTGTGGCGTCCGAAAAGGAAGTGGTCGAGGATTTGATCAAGGCCGCGCTGAACGATGCGAAGGCCAAGGGCGATTCCAAAATGGCCGAAGAAACGCAGAAAATGATGGCCGATCTCGGCCTGCCGCCCGGCGCGCTCGGCAATGGCGGCCTGCCGTTTTAAATTTGATGGCATCCTGAGGGAACGTAGCGAGCCGAAGGATCTTATGGGATTCTTCGCTGCGCTCAGAATGACAAGGGACACTTCATGAAAATCGTTACATGGAATATCAACTCGGTGCGGCTACGCGCCGAAACCGTCCTCAGGATGATGCGGTATTACAATCCGGACATCGTCTGTCTGCAGGAAACCAAAACGCCGGATGAATTTTTTCCGGCAGATGCGTTTGCCGATGCGGGGTATGGGCATCAGCATATCCACGGCATGAAATCCTATAACGGCGTGGCGATCCTGTCCAAACATCCCTTCCTTGCCAAAGACATCCATCATCGATGCGGCAAGGAAGATTGCCGACACATCGCGGCGAGGTTCGACGGGTTCGAAGTGCACAATCTTTATATCCCGGCGGGCGGCGATATTCCGGATGCGGCCGAGAATGAAAAATTTGCACACAAACTGAACTTCGTCGATGAAATGTCCGGCTGGTTCAAGAAAACCTATAAGAAAAGCGATAGATTGGTCACGCTCGGCGATTTCAACATCGCCCCGCTGGAACATGATGTGTGGTCATCAAAGCAATTGAAAGACGTTGTCTCCCACACGCCGATCGAACGGGAGAAGATCGGCGGCATGTTGAAATCGCTCGACTGGCGCGACGCCATCCGCCATTTCGTGCCGGAAGACGAAAAACTTTATACATGGTGGTCGTATCGCAATCAGGACTGGAAGAAATCGAACCGCGGCCGCCGGCTCGACCATATCTGGGTGACGCCGCCTCTGGTGGATGGTTTGCGCGGGCACGACATCTTGCGCGAAGCCCGCGACTGGGACAAACCGTCCGACCATGTGCCGGTCATGCTGGAACTGGATCTTTAGTTACCATTTTACATCCAGTTCTGGCAAACCCTTCATATCGAGCCTGCCATAATGGTAATGATCGACGATGCTACCGTCGGGCAAAAACGATTCCCCGCGCAAGATGCCTTCGCGTTCAAAGCCGAGTTTTTCGATGACGCGGCGGGAACCCTCATTGCCGCCTGCATGATGGATCAGGACCTTGCGGGCGGCAAGCGCGTTGAAGGCAAAACGGGTGAGGGCGTTGGCGGCCTCGCTGGCATAACCCTTTCCTGTTTCAGATGTGCGCACCCAATAACCGATTTCGAAATGCAGGCGGTCCCAGTCGAAACGGTGCAGACCTGTTGAAACGATGAGCTTTCCTGATACCTTTTCAAAACCGAGCATCATCATATCCTTGCGCAGGATAAAATCGGCATAGGCCTTACGCGCAACGATTTCGGAGTCATCCTCGGTGCCGGGTTCCTTCGCCCACGGCATCCACTGCCGTAGTTCGTCCATACTTTCTTTCTTTGCTTCGAACATCACCTTGCCGTCGCCCGGCCTGACATTGCGCAGGATTAAACGCGGTGTTTCTATCGGCATGGGAATGTCGATTAAAATGGGGTTTTTGGCACTCATCTCTCAAATCTCCTCTCATACATGACAAGGTCGGCGGTTTTCCCGTCCGGCCAAGTCCATGGATCCTGTCCTATATAGGTAAATCCGTGCTTCTGGTTTGATTTGCGCGAAGCTTCGTTGCCATCGCGGTGATTGACGCATATGCGCTCAAAACGTGGCTCTGCCTCCGCCCAGTCGATCCCGGCCTTTACAAGGCCCGAGAAAAGCCCGCGCCCCTGATAGCCGGACCGCATATACCACATGATCATCAGGGCGGTTTTACCGCTTTCGTCCTCACGGTTTGTGCAAATGCCGTTGGTGCCGATGAGGGTGGCGCCATGAAACAGGCCGAAGATTTTGCCTTGCGGGTCTTCGATACGTCCTATCCAATCCGGCTTTTCAAGCCGCAATTCATCGGCATAGTGGGCACCGAAATTGCCCGGAAAATTGCGCAAGGCTTCCAGCCTGATATCGCGGAAAGCCTGCCAGTCTCTGCCTTGCAGTGCGCGGATATTGAATTCTTTGCTCATGACGGTTCGTCCCTCTTTCTTTTTCAAAAGGGCCGGTGGATATTTCCTGATTTTTTGGGAATGATCTGCCAGCCTTTTCTTTTCGAAGCTGCTGGCGGTGTTTAATACTACGCCATCAGCATTTTACGCGGGTCCACCTTGCCGGCCGGTGTTCCGGCCAGAAGTTCATAGGAGCGCGTAAAAATCGTCTGTTGGCGTTTCATAAGATTATGGAACCATGAAAGTATGGCAAGCGGCAAGCAAAAAAATGAACCTTTCGCTATTTTTTATGTTTGCAGTTGTATGACATGCGAAAAATACGATTTATCTCCCGATGACCTCATGCCGAACAACCCCTTGTTGCCGGTGCTGGTTTACCGCGGTGTGTGCGCCCATACAAAATACAGATCAACCTTCTTTGAAATGATTTTTGCCCGCAACGATTGGGCCGGTATCTGGAAAGACGGCATATACGACTATCATCATTTTCATTCAAACGC
This sequence comes from uncultured Alphaproteobacteria bacterium, assembly GCA_965650865.1. Taxonomy (GTDB): domain Bacteria; phylum Pseudomonadota; class Alphaproteobacteria; order Micavibrionales; family Micavibrionaceae; genus Micavibrio_A. Next base: position 14,729 of record CBFGQF010000024.1, read on the forward strand.
CCATGAAGTGCTTGGTATCGCGCAAGGGCAGGTGACGCTTCGCCTTGGCGGGGATAGGGGTATCCTTATTCACCTGGTGGCCGGTGATTGCGTGATTCTCCCCGCC
>CBFGQF010000025.1:0-14821 GCA_965650865.1 uncultured Alphaproteobacteria bacterium
AATCGCTGCCCATCGATGACAGGAACGTCTCGGCCTCGCGGACATTCATCGTGAAGATACATGATGAAAGACCTTGCGGTACATCGTTGTTCATGGCGATGGCATCCTGAAAATCATCATAGGTGAGAACATATAAAATCGGCGCGAACGTTTCATGCGCCACCACGCCGCCCTGCCCCTTCATCTCGACGATGGCGGGCGATACGTAATAACCGCCTTCACATCCTTTGATCTTTTGACGTTCACCGCCAATCAGGATTTTGCCGCCCTCTTCTTTGGCACGCTTGAGCGCATCCTGCATCGCCTCGAACGAGGCACCGTCGATAAGCGGACCATTCAGCGTGCCTTTCTTCAATGGATCGCCAATCTTTACGGAGCCATAGGCCTTTTTTAGCCGCTCGATCAATTTCGCCTTTATACTTTTATGCACAATCAGGCGGCGCAGCGTTGTGCATCGCTGTCCTGCCGTACCGACCGCACCAAACAGGATGGCACGCACGGCCATATCAAGGTCGGCGCTCGGTGCAACGATCATCGCATTGTTGCCGCCCAACTCTAACAAAGATTTTCCAAGCCTCGCCGAAACAGACTGCGCCACGGCGCGGCCCATGCGTGTGCTTCCTGTCGCGCTGATAAGCGGTACATCCTTGTGCGCGGCTAACGCCTGCCCCACGTCGGCATAACCGATGACAACCTGCACCAGGTTATCGGGGCATGAATGCCCTGCGGCTTTGAATTTCTTTACCGCGCGATCGAATATCTTTTCGCAGGCGAGTGCGGTGAGCGGCGTTTTCTCCGATGGTTTCCAGATCACGGGGTCCCCGCAAACGATCGCCAGCGCTGCATTCCATGCCCATACCGCCACGGGAAAATTAAACGCCGTGATGATACCGACGGGGCCCAGCGGTTGCCACATCTCCCGCATATGGTGGTCGGGCCGTTCGGATGCGATGGTAAGGCCATATAACTGCCGTGAAAGACCGACTGCAAAATCGCAAATGTCGATCATCTCCTGCACTTCGCCAAGCCCCTCGGATAAAATCTTGCCACACTCAAGCGTGACAAGCTCGCCCAGATCATTCTTGTGGGCCCGCAACTCTTCGCCAAGCAAACGGATCAGTTCTCCGCGCACGGGCGCAGGAACAATTTTCCAGTCTTCGAATGATTTGCATGATTTCTGGACGATGCCATCAACGGCGGATGCCTTGACGGTTTTCACGGATGCGATAACCGACCCGTCGATTGGCGTGCGCACCGCAAGGTCGCCGGCCTTTGCGCCACCCATATTGTTTTTCTCAAGAATTGCTTGGAACTTCGCCATGGTGATCCGTTCCCTCTTTCTTTTCCGGCCGCAAGCGGCTCTCGTTGATTTCGCCGGCCTCTTCCAGAATGGGATAGGCCACGGTGCAAACATAGGTATTGATCCGGCGGTAGTCGCGGATGATGTCGAGGTGGAGCGAGCTTGTCGCCATCGTTTCCTTTACCCCGTCACGCAGACGGTCGATATGCGTGGTCATCCCGCTCATCTCGACTTTGCGGATATGGTCCTTGCCTTCGATCAGGCGCCGTGCGGATTCAATGTCACCCGACACGAACACGGATTGCGCCAATTGCACACTCTCCAATACTAACTTGTGAATGTTTTCGATTTCTTTAAAACCGGCGGGTGAGAAATTGTGCTGCGCACGAATCTTCTTTTGCGCCATGGGCAACAGGTTTTTATCGATCACATCGCCGATATGCTCCAGATTGGTGGAAAACATTAAGATCTGAACGTAACGATTGCCCTCTTTCGTACTCATCGATTCCTCGCTGAGCTTGGCCATATAGTTTTTGATGCAGTGATACAGATCGTCAATCACATCATCTTCGGCGCGGATTTTGGCAAGAAGCTTTTCATCGTTGGTTTTCAAAACGCGGAACGTGTCTTCCAGCATCTGCTGAACCATGTCCGCCATGCGAAGGGTTTCGCGTGTCGCGGCAGCAAGCGCGACCGAAGGGATGTCGAGGTCTTTGTCATTGAGGTATTTCGGGCGGCCCGGATCATCGTCCTGCACGCGGTCCGGCAATGCCTTGACCAGAAGGCGGTTAATCGTCCCCGTGAATGGCAGGAACAAAATCGCCAGCATAATGTTGAACGCCATGTGAAAATCCACCACCTGGCGTGCCGGATCAGAATCCCACAGCCCCAGATACGGCACAGCCATATGCAGGAACGGAACAAACATCACAACGCCCGTCACGCGGATCAACATATTGCCAAGTGGAATGCGCATGGCATCGGGATTATCGCGCAGCGTGGCGATCAGCGGCGCAATGGTGCCACCGATATTGGCACCGAGCACCATGTAAAACGCCAGCATGAGCGGCAAAACGCCGCTCGCCACCAGTGACATCAGCAGGAGGACGATAGCGAGCGAAGAATGGGCAATCCATGTACACAGCGCGACAAGCAGAATGGCAAAGAACGGATCGCGGTCGAGGGATTCGAGAACGACCGGCAAGACCTCTGATTCTTTCAACGGCTCCGATGCCTCGCGAATCCATGTAAGGGCCATCAGCATAAAGGCGAGGCCGATCATAATGCGCCCGATATTGCGCAGGCGTCCCGATTTGTCGACCGAATAGGCAACATATCCGCCCAGCATGAAAAGCGGGGTGAGGATCGACAAATTCATGGAAAAAAACTGGGCGACAAGCGTGGTGCCGACATCGGCGCCGAGGATAATCGCAAGGCCGGTGCTCGCGGTTAAAAGTCCCTGCCCCGCAAAGGCGGTAACGATCAGAATTGTGGCGGTGGAACTTTGCAGGAAGGTGGTCATGACAAGGCCCGCGCCGAACGCCTTGAACCGGTTGTTTGTGCATAGGCCTAGAAAGCGGTGCAGCTCCGCGCCAAACCCCCTTGTCACGCCCATGCGAAGCAACGTCACCCCCCAAAGCAGCATGGTGACGGCAGCAACGATGTTCAGCAATACGACGGACGGAATAATGGCAAATCTCCTTGAACGAATAGTTTAACGCGATCAAGGCGTTCAGGCTAGGGCGATGATCGGGGATCCCGAAAAAAAGCAGTGCCATATGGCACTGCGCAGAAAATAACGGCAGGCCGTCTGGCTTATTTGCCCTCTTGCTGCTCGAAGAGCATTGCCCTGATCTGCTTTCTCTTGCGGGCGGCGGACCACGCGAGCACGGCAGCGGGAACGAAAGGAATCAAAATCGTAATGATAAAGAACGGGTCGCGCACCACTTCGGCCGGCTGGTCCTTGAAATGGTGCATATAAATATAACCAAAGAGACAAAGTCCGAAGACCGCAAAAATATTGGCGCAGAATTGTAAAATCCGCACCGTGACGATCATTATTCTCAGTTCCTGCTGGTTGACCATGAAAGCCCGAAACCCTTGGTTTAGAGTGTTCTGAAATTATACTTTTCGACCTGTTAACGAAGCGTGAATTCCAAAAGACGCGGGGAAGCCCCGTGGCCATCCCGCGTCCTTCAAATTCTATCCGGTTTTCATAGGTTTGTTAATGGACCTTGGACCAGATTTTGCGTTTGACCCCATACATCACGGCGGCAAAGGCAAGAAGGAAGATCAGAACCTTGATCCCTGTCTGTTTGCGCACTTCCATTTCCGGCTGGGCGGCCCAGGCAAGGAATGTCGCCACATCTTTGGAATATTGCGCAACCGTGCCTTCGGTGCCGTCTTCATAGGCTATGGCGCCGTCCTGCAATGGTGCAGGCATCGCAATCTTGTTTCCGGCCATATACTTGTTCCAATATTGGCCGGTTGCCAGCTCCGTTCCCTCCGGCGCATCTTCATATCCGGTCAGGATGGCATAGGTATAATCCGCCCCGCCCGCGCGCGCCTTGACGATCAGCGACAGATCCGGCGGCAACGCGCCGTTGTTGGATGCCTTGGCAATATTTTCATTGGCATAAGGCGCTTTGAAATGGTCGCTCGGCCGGCCGGGACGTTCAAACATTTCGCCTTCGTCGTTCGGGCCGTCCATGAATGTGGATTCTGCGGCAATCGTCTTGATCTGGCCTTCGGTGTATCCGAGGGCAGACAGGTTGCGGTACGCTACGCGGTCAAGGCTGTGGCAAGCCGCGCAAACCTGACGATAGACCTGGAACCCGCGTTGCAGGGCGGCGCGGTCATACGACCCGAATGGTCCGTCAAAGGACCAGTCGACTTTCGGCAGATCCGGGGTGGAATGGTGCCCCCCCGCATCATCGGCGGCAGCATGTTCGGATTCGCCTGTGCTGGCTTCGCCATGCAGGGCTTCGCTCGACGCGGCTTCACCTTCAACAACCGCCTCCGGCGTTTCGGCAGACGTCGCGGCGACAGGTGCCGCGGCCTCTTCGGCGGCAAGCGCGGCTTTCGATGGAACGAAGGCCATCATCAGACCGGCGGCGATCAGAAGCGCAACCGCGTGTTTGCCCTTGGCCAAAACGGCTTCGGCGATGGAATTCGGCAACGTAAGCACCGGCTCCTTATGGCTGAACAGCGGGATCAGGACGAGGAAGAAGCCGTAATAATACAGCGTCATCACCTGCGCCAGCGGAACCCACAATCCTTCGGCCGGTTTGGCACCACAGATACCAAGGATCACGAACACCACCGCGAAAACCAGAACCGCGATACGGAACCACGGGCGGAACTGCGAAGAGCGGACCGGATGGTTGTCAAGGAACGGCAGAAGGATCATCAGGGCAATGGAACCGAACATGACCAGAACGCCGCCTAGCTTTGCAGGCATCAGGGAAATCGCCGCAAGCGGGATGTAGTGAATGATGCCCGCAAAGAATGCATTGCCCGACAGGAAGCCGATGATGAACCCCGGTGCGCCGATAAGTGCGGCGGCAATGATCAACAGCTTACAATTACGCTGTGCGAAATCATCCGGTGTTTTTTTCCACGCGAACTGGAATATCAGATACGCACCAATCGCTCCGGCACCGGCCAGATAGATGTTCAGGTCGAACGTGATGGCGCGAAGCATCGCATAGAACGGCAGGAAATACCATTCGGGCACGATGTGCGGCGGCGTCACCAATGGGTTTGCCTCGATATAGTTATCGGGGTGGCCCAGCGCATCCGGCATAAAGAAGGTGAAAAGCGCATAGACCGCCAGGAACACGATCACGGCGAGCAGATCCTTCATCGTGTAATACGGATGGAACGGCAGTGTGTCCTGCGGTCCTTTCGTGTCGATGCCGAGCGGGTTGTTCGATCCCGTAACGTGCAGCGCCCAGACATGGATGAACACCACGCCGAAGATGACGAACGGCATCAGGTAATGAAGCGCGAAGAAGCGGTTCAGTGTCGGATTGTCGACGGAAAATCCGCCCCAGAGCAGCGTTACGATGGAATCGCCGACCAGCGGGATGGCAGAGAACAGGTTGGTGATCACGGTCGCGCCCCAGAAGGACATTTGCCCCCATGGCAGAACATAGCCCATGAACGCTGTTGCCATCATCAGAAGGAAGATAACCACGCCGAGTATCCAGAGAAGCTCACGCGGTTTTTTGTATGACCCGTAATAAAGGCCGCGGAACATGTGGATATAGACGGCGATGAAGAAGAACGACGCGCCGTTCATATGCAGATAGCGGATCAGCCAGCCATGATTGACGTCACGCATGATGCGCTCGACAGAATCAAACGCGCCGTCGGTGGACGGGTTATAATGCATGGCGAGCGTGATGCCAGTGACGATCATGATGATCAGCATGGTCATCGCGATGCCGCCAAAGCTCCACAGATATGTGAAGTTACGCGGTGTCGGGAAGACGCCGTATTCCTTGTTGAGGAGCGTGAAAATCGGAAGGCGGGAATCCACCCACTCAATCACCGGATTATCGAATTTTTCGCGTTGGCCTGCGGACATTTGTTTTTATTCCTCTTTGAATCCCTGATGATCAACCGATCTTGATAGCGGTGTCGGATGTGAATGCGTATGGCGGCACGGCGAGGTTGGTCGGCGCGGGCCCCTTGCGGATACGTCCCGATGTGTCGTAATGCGACCCATGGCACGGACAGAACCAGCCTTTGTACTCGCCTTTGACGTCGGTGGATTTTTGCCCCTGTGGAACGCAGCCAAGGTGCGTACAAATACCGATAAGGACCAGCCATTCGGGCTTTTGAACCCGCTCTGAATCGGCCTGGGGATCGCGCAGGGCGGAAATATCCACGGCCTCGGCTTCGGCAATTTCGGCGGCTGTGCGGCGGCGGATAAAAACCGGCTTGCCTTGCCACATCACGGTGATGGCCTGCCCTGCCTCGATCGGCGAGAGATCAACCTCTGTCGTGGACAGAGCGACCGTGTCGGCGGCGGGATTCATCTGGTCGATGAAGGGCCAGGCGACGGAGCCGGCGCCCACCGCGCCAAAGGCGGCGGCTGTCAGGAAAAGGAAATCGCGGCGGGTTTCTCCGCTATGCTCTGGCTTCACGACGTTGGCATCGCTGGTCGGAGGCGGTGTGTGTGCGTTCATTATAGTACCGTTTTCGTATTGATTTTAGTCACGAATTGACGTTTCGAAATACCACCAAATCCGCATCCCCGTCCAGTAGGGATTTGTGGAATTCCGCAGGAAACTATCATAAAGTGCGCACCCATGAAGCTACACCTTGCCATGTTTGAACCGGACATTCCCCAGAACGTGGGCGCGGCCATGCGTCTTGGCGCCTGTCTCGGCATGCCGGTCGATATCATCGAACCCACCGCTTTTCCGTGGGATGACGCGAAAATCCGCCGTTCCGCGATGGATTACATCGATCATGTGACCATATACAAACACGCCTCATGGGATGCTTTTAAGAACCATTATCAGGGGCGGCGCGTGATTTTGCTAACCACCAAATCCACCCTGCCCTATCTCGATTTCGAATTTCAAAGCGGGGATATCCTGCTTGCGGGCCGCGCCAGCACGGGCGCGCCGGATTATGTCCATGAATCAGTGGAGGCGCGCGTGACTATTGAAATGGCGGGCGGCTGCCGCTCCTTGAACGTCGTCAATGCCTGCGCCATGGTCTGCGGTGAGGCGTTACGGCAGCTCAGGCTCTAACCCGCGCAAAAGTAAAGGATTGCGCCAGACCGGAAACTCCACTTTTGGTAAACCGACGGGCCAGTCTTCATAAGCCGGATACGTGAAAAAGAAACAACCTTTTTGCTTCATTCTTTCATTATATCTGACGGAAAAAGAAGCTATTTCGTCCACCAAATCCTGCGGTACAATATCGCAGGGTTTCGTCGGAAAACTTTCGAAATCCACTTCCGGAACAAATTGTTCGCCGCGTATGGCGGATTGCGGAATAGACGGAAAAACAAACCCCTCCCGCTCTAAAGATAAATCCAGATCACCTTCAAATTCGCTATGCGGATTGTAAATAATGGCGCCGGCGCGGCGTACCAATATCTCTTCCCACAATTTTCCATCCATGTGCATCACTTCAAGATTATCGTCAAATGGGAATATATCATTCTTGTTATCCAACAAATAAATGTGTTCCGTCCGAAGTGTCGCATACTGAGGCTTTCCCGACCTGAAAAAATGCGTTGTGTCCAGTTCGAAATGCGATGGATATTCTTTATGCGCAGGCTGATGCGTAAACTTCATTACCTCTAATTTTTCAATTATATCGCCTTTGCGCCACAGCCCTGTTACCAACATAGGACGCCTGTCATCATACGGCTTATTATAACCTGCAACGGCCCGCTTCAATCTTCCAAAAACGATACTTCCGATCCGAAGTTCGTCAGGCGTGAAGGCATAATCTTTCCCTTGCGAATATCCACCCTGACTTGAGCCTTCGAATTGGTCTTTAAATCCCAGCCCTGATTTGAACAGCATAATTCCCCCGAACACAAATAACCGATATACATATTTTTATATTCATACTCTTCACTCGAGCGAAAGATTATTTTATGAAATATAATTTCAATTGACAATCTAGGAATATATTCATATTATAGCAGGTGGCATAATCCCACATTTACGATTGATTATAAACAAAACCGCCCCCCTCATCGCAAGACATCCTTATGAAGCCTTCGCAAAGCAGGATTTTCACGTCAGGGATCAGAAAAAACACGCATTCAAACTATACGATTCCAGATTCCTGAAAATATTGCGCAAAACCTCTGAAATCCCAAAACGAACTAGACAAACCGGAGTGGCTACAGGACCATTTCAGTCCAGAATTATCCATTTAAAACAAATATTTACGCTTGACGCCCACCATATTTTGACGCATCACTACGGCATATGATTAAGGCAGGAGGTCTATGGATGACTGACAACCGCAAACAAATCGCCGCTGACTGGTTCCGCACCCTTCGCAACCAGATCTGCGCGGCCTTTGAACAGATGGAAGATGACCTTGCGGGCGGTCCGAAATCCGCCCTGCCCGCGGGGCGTTTTGTCCGCACACCGTGGGATCGCGCCGATACGGAAGAACCCAACGCATCGGGCAGCATCCTGAAGGGCGGCGGGGAAATGTCCGTCATGAAAGGCCGCGTCTTTGAAAAAGTCGGCGTCAATATCTCCGTCGTCCATGGCAAATTTTCCGAAACCTTTGCGAAACAAATTCCGGGCGCGGAAGAATCGGGCGGCGATTTCTGGGCGGGCGGCATTTCGCTCGTCGCGCATATGCATTCCCCCCTCGTCCCGGCTGTGCACATGAACACGCGGATGGTGATGACCTCCAAAAGCTGGTTCGGCGGCGGCGGCGATTTAACGCCGATGTATCCGGATAATGCAGAAACCGCAAAATGGCACGCCGGATGGAAAGAATGCTGTGATCGTCACGATCCCGCCTATTACCCGAAATTCAAAGAATGGTGCGATGAATATTTCTTCCTGCCGCACCGGAACGAACCGCGCGGGATTGGCGGCATCTTCTATGATTATCTCGACACCGGAAACTGGGACGCGGATTTTGCGTTCACCAGGGATGTCGGCGAAACCTTTGCGAAATTGTACCCTGAAGCCGCGCGGGTGCGGATGAACGAAAGCTGGAGCGAAGAACAGCGGGAACACCAACTGGTCAAACGCGGCCGCTATGTGGAATTTAACCTGCTTTATGACCGCGGCACCATGTTCGGCCTGAAAACCGGCGGAAATACGGACGCCATTCTGATGTCCATGCCGCCCGAGGTAAAGTGGCCTTAAACTTTGTAAAAAACAAAGATTGGAGCATTCAAATCACAATTTCCTTTTATATTATGGATTTTGCTGGTACAACATTCCCAGTCAACTTCAGGGGGACATGAAATGACGGAACGCAGAGTCGAAAAAGGCGAAAACAAAGCCGAAGTCTTAAAGGCTTTTCAGGAAGATCATCCGGGGAAATCCATTATTCAGGTAAGCAACGGAAACGGCACACGCCTGATTGCGTCCGAGGCTTTTGCCGCGGCTGGAGAGGAATTCCGCGAAAGCGTAACAATTCCTGAGAAGAAACCGGAAATGGGCAGCGCCCCGCAACCCGAACCGACCAGACCGATTACCATTATCGTAAGCGATGTAAATACCGGAACTCGCATCATCGAAGCGCAAGGCAATCTGGTTCCCGCAGGCGAAGACGCCCGCCATATGCAACTGGGTTAAATTTTCGGCAAGGTTTTGAAGTCGGATTTGATCCACTTCTCTTCGAGTGCCTTGAGCTTTGCGCCAAGGTTCTTGCCGGGCGGTATACCCGCGGCAATCAAATCATCGCCCGTGATGGGGAAAGTTGGCGGCTGCCAATAACGCGCGATATCCATGATTTCAAGATCCGGATTGTTTCCCGTGACTGCAAGCCATAGCAGATAAGATTGCAACACCGTCGCGTTATCGAATTGATAGACCATGGCGCGGATGTGCTTTTTATTCACCGGCTTTATCCCCTCATACGCCCCGGTGATCGCATCCAGCCTGTCTTTCTGTTCGTTCGACAAAACCAGCCATTGCTCTGAATAACTCCGGTGAAATCCTGTCACAAGGCTAAGGCGCGCCAACGTATGTACAGCCTCATACCGGTTTTGCAACTTGCATAGAACTTCCATGGCACCATGCATATAACTGCCAGACCTTATACTGCTCATGACACCTGCTTTATACATGAGGTCCAGGATATCGGCGGCATTCGGCAGTAACAGGATTTTGAAAAACTCCTGCGTGATCCGCTCCTTCGATAATTTCGCCACCTTGTCGGCATGCATGCGGCACGCCTCCATCGCGGTCTCGTCGGGGGTGCCCTCTCCATATTGTCCGTGGAAGCGGAAAAAGCGAAGGATGCGCAGGTAATCTTCGGCAATACGCTGTCCTGCCTCCCCGACGAAAATGATCTTGCGGGCGGAAAGATCGTCCAGTCCCCGCCCTGTTGGATCAAACACATGACCATGCGGCGTTGCGAGTAATGTATTGATCGTAAAATCCCGCCGCTCGGCATCTTCATCCCACCGGTCGGTAAAAGCGATAACGGCATGGCGTCCATCGGTTTCGACATCGCGGCGCAGGGTGGTGATTTCGAAAGTCGTTTTGTCGATAATCGCCGACACTGTGCCATGTTCCATCCCGGTCGGGATGGCCCTGATACCCGCGCCCAACAGCATCTGCATTACCGCATCGGGCCTGTGAATTGTTGCGATATCAATATCGCTCACCGGTTTGCCGATGATGGTATTGCGCACACAACCACCAACAAACATGGCCTTTGGTTCATCCTCGAACCCGCCCAATATGGTCATGACATCGCGCGTTTCGGGCGATGTCATCCATTCCTGCGGTTGAATTGTGCTTGATGGCTGCATTCATGAATCTTAACCGCCGCCAATACAAAAGGCAATCGGCGTTCGCCGCTGTCATCAACGGTCTTGGTAAATTTCTCCTAACCAACTTGTTGACAGAACATGCGTTACATATCCCACCCGTTTTCAATCGCGATCAGAGCGGCCTGCGTGCGGTTTTTGGCATCCAGCTTACGGCAAATGCCGCGCACGTGGAGCTTGACCGTCACAATCTGTAAATCAAGCGCCCGCGCAATATCCTTGTTCGTCGCCCCCTTTGCCAGAAATCCGATCACTTCTTTTTCACGTGCCGTCAGATGATAAAAATCCGGACTTTTGCGCGGCGTGTTATCAAGACCGCTGACAAGGGCGATCATCGCCTTCTGATCCGGAATAAATTTTTCTCCCGCCAGCACCTGATATATCCCCTGAAGAAAAGCCTTGGTGCTGAGCGTTCTGGGAAACATACCCTGCATCTGACCTTCGGGAAGGTCTTTCATATCCGTGGCATCGCCAACGATCAGGCCCATCCGAATATCCGGATAGGCCGCGCCGATGTCCGAATAATCATCGATCATCGGCAGGCCCGGTAAATGCGGATCGAACAACAATATATCCGTCTTTTGTCCGCCCAGTATATCCATCATCCCGGCATAATCCCCTGCGCCCGATACCTCGAGATCCTGATCGGCGTGGCGGATAAAATTGACAATCGCCTCTCGGCACAGTGAATGGGGGTCGGCAATAACGATGTTCATATCCCTGCTCCTCTTCGAACAGGAAATGCTGCAAATCGCTTGCCATGTGGAAACTGTTTTATTTCAATGAATTGGGTTTTTGCATTGTGCGAGTATTTGCATTTTGCAACGCGTCCTGCGAATTAGGGCCCGCGTGAGGCCAGATGGATGTCACCGCGCGGACTGCCCCTGTTCGATGACAATATCTGGCGATACACTTCGGTACTTTCCAGGACGCGCTGAACGTAATTACGCGTTTCATAGATCGGAATCATCTCGATCCAGTTGATCAAATCGACCTTCGGATCGCGTGGGTCGCCGATTTCGTTGATCCAGCGGTCGACACGGCCTGGCCCGGCGTTGTACGCGGCAAGTGCCATCGCATAATTGCCGTTATACCGGTCCAGCATCTGGCGCAGATAACGGCTGCCCAACGCCACGTTGTGTGAAGGTTTGGAGGTCAGCCAGTTGTGGTCATGAGACATGCCTGCCTTGCGCGCGACTTCCCTTGCGGTGGCGGGCATCAATTGCATCAGGCCGCGTGCACCGGCGGAACTGATCGCCTTGTCATCATAACGGGATTCCTGACGGATCAGCGCGTGGACCAGTGCCCATTCGACAAAATCGATTTTCCCCAGATAGTTTTCAACCTTTGGAAACGCAAAACTCACCAATTGAACTCCGGTTGTCTTTTCACAGTCCTGCGCGGCGCGAATGGCGATATTCTTCATCCCAAGTGCATTGGCGACCTCCGCCACGGCGGCATAATCGGCGGGGGTTTTCGCCACATCGATCATTTTGGTGAAGAACATCGACGCTTCGGATTTGTGGCCGTTGTTCGCGAGCCATTTTGCGCTTTGCGCCAATGCGCTGTTTTTGACCGCTGCATTCGCTTTCACGCCGGAATATTGCACGCGTTCTGCAACACCCGCCTTCTCCGCCGCCAGCTGACCATAAAACGTGGTCTTATATTTTGCGCCGACATTATACCATTTTCTGGCCACTTCCGGATGTTTCAAACGCTCGCTGGCAAGGCCCGCCCAATAGGCCGCGCGCGATTTGCTGATCGGCGTTTCGACATTGTGATAAAGCCGTTCGAAATGTTCGAACGCCTTCCACGAATCTTTCAGATACTCAAGCGCGATCCACCCCGCCATCCATTCATTCGATGAAAAACCCGCGCCGTCCTTAATTTTATGATTGGCGGCAATTTTATACGCCTGCTGATATTTTCCGTCTTCGAACAGGCGCCGGGCAATAATCCCCCGCTCTTTACCCCAATCATCCGGATTATACATTTTGTCGGACGATGGGGATGCGTTCAATATCTCGATCGCGCCCGCATTGTTGTCTTTCTGCCGGCGGAACTTCAAACGGTCGAACATCAACCCTTCATCGTTCATCAAAGACGACGGCACAGCGCGCACCGCCGCATCCGCATTTCCCTTGCCGGATCGCAGCGATATCCGCGCCTCGGTCAGCGCCGTATATCCCGCGCCCAGAGTCCCTGCGAGGGCGCGTGCATTTGTGTATTGTTCGCGGTGGATCAAGGTGCGCAAACGCTGCTCCTGCGCTTCTTTTGTCAGTATGGATTTGAACGCGGCGTAACCTTCCTGTTGCTCCGCGCGGGAAAGGCTCGCCTGCCCCCACCATGCGTTGACTTCCTTCTTCAACTCGGCTTGCAAATTCGCGCGCCGCATCGCGTCCGCAAACAGTTTCATACCCTTGGTCGTTTGCGGCGGGTTCAGGGAAAACCATGAAAGAATATCCTTATCCGGCGTGTTCACATGCATCGCCTGTTCGGCCTCGCGGCGGATGCGATCCTGCGCCGGAAAATCGGGATTGGCGCGCATGAATTTCGAAATGACAGAAAAACTATCGCCGCTATCGCCCTTATAATAACGCAACCATTGCTGCGCGGGACGGGATGTTACCGCCCTCGCCGCCTGTTCATCCTGTGACCCCGCAAAATTCTGTCCCGAGGCATAAAGGGGTGTCGCCGGAGCCATAAGGCACAGGATAATTAGGGCAAAAAATGTAAAACGCTGCGTCATCCGGTCCTTGCCAGTATTTCGATAAATCTGTACTGTCGTTGTATTCTAGAACTTTACAACAATTTTGACACGAGCGAGCAAAAAATGTTCACAGGATCGATTACCGCGCTGATTACCCCTTTTTCAAATGGCGAAATTGACTGGAAATCGTTCGAAAAGCAGGTGGAGTGGCAAATCGCGTCCGGCACGGACGGCGTGGTGCCGGTTGGCACGACCGGTGAATCGCCGACATTGTCCCATGATGAACACCACGCGGTTGTCAAACGCTGCATCGAAATTGTCGCGGGCCGCATACCGGTGATCGCAGGCAGCGGGTCGAATTCCACACGGGAGGCGATCAGCCTGACATCACAGGCCCAAAAAGACGGCGCGGATGCCGCCCTGATCGTTGCGCCCTATTACAACAAACCGACACAGGAAGGGCTGTATCAACATTACAAAGCCATTCATGACGCCACCGATATTCCGATTGTTCTCTATAACGTGCCGGGCCGCACGGTTGTTGAAATCGCGGTCGATACGATTTGCCGCCTAGCGGAAGACTGCCCGCGCATTATTGGTGTGAAGGACGCAACGTCGAACCTGGAACGTCAACCGCAAATTACCAACCGCCTAGGTGAAAAATTTTGCCAGTTATCCGGCGAAGATGGAACGGCGCTTGCCTTCCTCGCCATGGGCGGACATGGATGCATTTCTGTGACATCCAACGTGGCGCCGGAACTTTGCGCGCGCCAACAGGCCGCATGGCGTAATGGCGATTTGAAAACCATGGCGGAAATCCGTGACCGCCTCGCCCCGCTGCACCGTGCTTTGTTCTGTGAAACATCACCGGCACCCGTGAAATATGCGGCCTCGCGCCTTGGCTTTGGTACCGATGAAGTGCGTGCCCCTCTTCTTCCCGCAAGCAAGGATGCGCGGGTGCAGGTGGATTCCGCCCTCGAATTTGCGGGCTTGCTTTCCGGCGCGACAGGGGCCACATTACGCGCCCATGGCTAAGAAGAAAGACAAGAAACACCAGCTTTTATCAACGGATGTCACGATAGCGGACAACCGCAAGGCCAATTTCGACTATTTTCTCGAAGAAAAAACCGAGGCCGGCATCATGCTGACGGGGACAGAAGTCAAATCCCTGCGCCATGGTCAGGCGGGATTGCAGGAATCTCACATCGCGCCAAAACGCGGGGAGTTATGGCTTTTGAACGCGCATATTCCCGAATACAATCAGGCGGGCCCGCATTTACAGCATGCACCGCGCCGCCCC
>CBFGQF010000026.1:0-14182 GCA_965650865.1 uncultured Alphaproteobacteria bacterium
AAATCATGGGGCAGGGGCAGGCCATGTTTTTCCATGTGGTCCTTTCCCACCTCTTCAAAAAAACTTTCTTCCGACCGGCCCATGAAACGTCGGAAAAACTCGGATGTTTCATAGATAAGGCCGACTTGTTCCAGAAAAAGGCGCTCGGAGGTTTTGTAAATCACCTCGCTATTCACCAAAACCCCGTCGCAATCGAAAATAATCGCTTTCATACCCTTTTAAATAGGGGGTCTTGCCCCATTTTTCTATACAAAGAAGATTGCATTTTGTTACAAATGGCCATGAGCATATTTACCGGAATAATTCTGTATTTGATGATTTACTGGACGGCGTTGTTCGCCATCCTGCCCTGGGGTAACAAGGCCGCCGAAATTCCGGAAGACGGGCAATGGGGCGGCGCGCCGATCAACCCGCGCATCAAGCAAAAATTTATAATCACAGGCTTTGTCGCGGCGGTCATTTGGCTGGTCGTTTTCATACTCATTCAAATCGATGTGATAGATTTCCGGGGCATCGCACGCCATATGGCAGAAGAGGATCAGGCATTATGATCAAACTTGTTATCGTATTTCTATTGATGGGGATGGCTCCGGCCCTTGCCCAGCCCATAGAAAGTTCAATTCCTCCTGAATGCCGTCTTCTGCCGGAACATAAGGCGGACGCAAATGTGGCGTATCAGCCGGGGGTGGATGTCCACGGGAAGGCCGTTGTGCCTGCGGATATCAACTCACCGGCGGGATCGTCGCTCGCGAACCAAACAATTGTCGTGCCTTTGACTGTTGATCTGGCGGACCGCCTCCATGGGCAAAACATCCAAGGACTGCAACTGGACGGCAATCTGGGCTATCTCGAAATCCACCCTGACGGACGAGTCAGTCATAATGGGCAGGATTGGACGTCTCAAGTCTATGTTTTATGCGGAAAATCGCCGGTTTCTGGCGATGGACAGGCGGACGCAGATGTCATAAACTCCCCCGCACAGCAACCAGAAACGACACAGGAAAGCCATGAACAGCCCAGCCCAGCAGAAATCCAATAACGTCAAAACGGCCATTACTCCGACACGTGCTGATGATTTTCCGGGCTGGTATCAGGAAGTGGTTCGGGCCGCCGACATGGCCGAAAATTCCGCTGTCCGCGGCTGTATGGTGATCAAGCCATATGGCTATGCCCTTTGGGAGAACATTCAGAAAAATTTCGATGCGATCATCAAGGATCTCGATGTTCAGAATGCCTACTTTCCGCTGCTTATCCCTTTAAGCTTTTTGGCCAAAGAGGCGGAGCACGTTGACGGTTTTGCCAAGGAATGCGCGGTCGTCACGCACCACCGTCTGGAGAAAGGCCCAGAAGGTGGTCTTATTCCGGCGGAATCCGCCAAACTGGAAGAGCCTCTCGTCATCCGCCCGACATCGGAAACGATCATCGGTGATTCCATGGCGAAATGGGTGCAATCCTATCGCGATCTGCCGTTGAAGTTAAACCAGTGGTGCAACGTTCTGCGCTGGGAAATGCGCACGCGCCTGTTCCTCCGCACGGCCGAATTCCTGTGGCAGGAAGGCCATAACGCCTTCGAAACGGCGGAAGGGGCACGTGAAGATGCCTTGAAAATGGTTCATGCCTATGCGGATTTTGCCGAAGAATATCTGGCGATGCCTGTCTTCCGCGGCGAAAAGACGGCGGATGAACGTTTCCCCGGCGCGGTTGCAACATACGCGATGGAAGGGATGATGCAGGATGGGAAGGCCTTGCAGGCCGGAACGTCCCATGACCTCGGTCAGAATTTCGCGCATTCATCGGGAATCAAGTTTCAGGGGCGGAACGGTACCGAACAATATGCCTACACCACATCATGGGGTATATCCACGCGCCTGATCGGCGGGATGATTATGACCCACGGCGATGATGACGGCATGATCATGCCGCCGCGAGTCGCGCCTGTGCAGATTCAAATCATCCCCGTGATCCGTGATGATGCGGATGCCGCGCTGCTCGAATATTGCCGTGATATCCAGAAAAAACTCAAAGCCATCGGCATTCGCGCCAAGGTGGATGAGAGCGAGGCCCGCACACCCGACAAAATGTGGGGCTGCGTGAAAAAGGGCGTTCCGCTGCGTGTTGAAATCGGCGGCCGTGAAATGGAGGCGGGGCAATTGACTCATGTCCGCCGCGACATGGGAAAAAACTCAAAAATGACAGTCAGTGTCGAAGAGTTTATCGGCTCTGCCCAATCCGTACTCGATGATATCCAAAACGCTTTATTCGAACGGGCCAAGTCGTTCCGTGATGCCCATACGTTCGAGATCGATAGCCTTGCTGCCGTGAAGGACTTCTATGCATCTGGCAAAGTTGGCTGGTGTAAGATCGACACGGAATTGCTATCTGCCGCGGAATGGCCGGCCATCAAGGATGAATTCAAACTGACGACCCGTTGCATGCCCTTTGAAGATGGCGGCAAAAAGGTCCTGATTGCAAAGGCGTATTGATCCATGGCGTTTTCCCCTTTTGAACGGATGATGGCGTGGCGATATCTTCGTGCCCGTAAGGCCGAAGGGTTCGTGTCCGTCATCGCCGGTTTTTCATTCCTTGGTATTATGTTGGGCGTGGCGACGCTGATAATCGTTATGTCGGTCATGAACGGTTTTCGCGAAGAATTGGTCGGGCGTATTCTTGGCCTGAATGGTCACCTCAATATCTATGCCTCCAATGGGCCGCTCTATGATTACTTGGGCATGGTGGACCGCCTTGAAAACGTAGCCGGGGTTCAAAGCGTACGCCCGATGATAGAGGGGCAAGTGCTTGTCTCCGCCAATGGTGCATCGAACGGGGCGATGGTGCGCGGTTTTGCCCGCGAGGATTTTGCGACCAAGCCTATTTTGTCCGACAGCATTCAGGCAGGATATTTAAGCGATTTCGATGGGAACGGCGTTGCCATCGGTTCGACGATGGCCGATAACCTCGATTTGCGCCTTGGTGACACCATTACGATTGTCTCACCAAAAGGCAAAGCCTCACCGTTTGGCACCATTCCGCGTTCGGGGGCATACAAAGTTGCGCTGATATTCGATGTCGGAATGTATGAATATAACAGTGGTTTCGTGTTTATGCCGCTAGAGTCCGCGCAGAAGTTTTTCCAGATGAATGACTCCGTCAACACCTTGGAAGTGATGATTGACAGCCCGAACAACATTGACCGCGTAAAGCAGAGTATCCGCAGTGCGATTGGCAACGAAGGGCGGTTGTATGATTGGCGCGATTCCAACAAATCCTTCATCAATGCCCTGAATGTGGAACGCAATGTGATGTTCCTGATTTTGACACTGATTATGATTGTCGCGGCGTTCAATATTATTTCCAGTATGATCATGCTGGTAAAGGACAAGGGCAAGGATATCGCGATTATGCGCACCATGGGCGCGACGCGCGGCATGATGCTTCGCATTTTTATCCTGACGGGGGCCAGCATCGGTTTTGCCGGCACCTTTGTAGGGGCGATCATCGGAATCGCCTTTGCCACCAATATTGAATCGATCCGGCGTTTCCTCGAGAATATGACGAATACCGAATTGTTCGCGGAGGAGATTTATTTCCTGTCCAAACTGCCTGCGATCGTCGAATGGAATGAAGTCCTGCTCGTGATCGGTATGGCATTGTTCCTGTCGATTGCCGCGACCCTGTATCCCGCGTGGCGCGCTTCGCGCCTCGACCCTGTGGAGGCTTTGCGCTATGAGTGATATTCTTTTAAAAACCGAAAACCTGACGCGGGTCTATCATCAGGGCGGCGAAAATCTGACGGTTCTTCATAACGCCGATATCGAAATTAAGGCGGGCGAAATCGTCGCGCTCGTGGGGCCCAGCGGGTCTGGCAAATCCACATTGTTGCAAATGGCAGGGCTTCTGGATAAGCCAAGTTCTGGCAAGATCATTCTTGCGGGGCAGGATGCAACCAATGTGAGCGATGACCGCCGTACGGCCTTGCGCAATCAATTCATCGGTTTTGTCTATCAGTTCCATTATCTGCTTCCCGAATTTACCGCCCTTGAAAATGTGGTGATACCGCAAATGATCGCAGGTAAAGACAAAGACGTTGCGGAAGAACGCGCAAAGGAACTTTTGACCACGCTCAAACTCGATCATCGTCTCGAACATCGCCCGGCGCGTTTGTCGGGCGGGGAACAGCAGCGCGTGGCGATTGCCCGTGCACTGGCCAACAGTCCGCGTCTTTTGCTGGCGGATGAGCCGACCGGCAACCTCGACCCCGAAACATCGGACGGCGTGTTCGATATGTTGACCCAGCTTGTGCGGAATGCCGGTATCGGCGCCTTGATAGCAACCCACAACATGGACCTTGCAGAGCGTATGGACCGCATTCTGGAGCTAAAAGCCGGGCGAATCCTGTCGTATTGATCGGGATTTTAACCTTTAGCGTCTTTCCTTTGGCGTCCCTCGTTTGCTAAGGTGGGGCATGTCCTCCGAAGAGCCCTTTATCCATCTGCATGTGCACTCGGCCTATTCTTTGGCCGAAGGGGCGATCCGTGTCAAAGATCTGATCAAACGCTGCAAACTCAACAACATGCCTGCGGTGGCGATTACGGACACGAACAATTTGTTCGGCGCGCTCGAATTCGCGCTCGCGGCGCAGGATGAAGGCGTGCAACCGATCATTGGCTGTCAGATCAGCCTTGAAGACGGAAAACAAATCGTTTTGCTCGTCCAATCGCAAACCGGCTATCTCAATCTTTCCAAACTTGTCAGCGATGGCTACATGAATGGTGCCGGTGGAAAAGATTTTGTTGTGTCTTATGACGCAGTCGCCGCCGTTGCGGACGGATTGATTTGCTTATCGGGGGGTAATATCAATGGGGTCAGCGAGGAAGTACGCCTGCAATTTCTTAAAGATGCTTTTGGCGACCGGTTCTATATCGAACTCCAACGCCATGATGATCCCCGTGAAGACGCCATAGAACCTGCGCTCATCGATTTCGCCTATCGCGAGAATGTACCGCTGGTCGCGACCAATGATTGCTATTTCGCGGACCCTAAAATGCACGAGGCGCATGACGCGCTGCTCTGCATTGCCGAAGGGCGCTATATTTCGGAACTGGATCGCCGCAGGGCGACAAAACACCATTTCTTCAAATCATCCGAAGACATGGAAAAAATGTTTGCGGATATTCCGGAAGCCATCATCAACACGCGCGTCATAGCGAAACGTTGCCATTTCCTTCTGAAATCCATTAAGCCCATCCTGCCGCCATTCGAAACGGAAAGCGGATTAGGTGAAGTGGAGGAGCTGCGCCGTCAGGCGAAAGAGGGCCTTCAATGGCGTCTCGATAATTACGTCGCCGATGATATCGATAAACAACCCTATTGGGACCGTCTTGATTTCGAACTTGGTACGATCGAGAAGATGGGATTCCCGGGATATTTCCTCATCGTTTCCGACTTTATCAAATGGGCGAAGGATCACGGTATTCCGGTGGGGCCGGGCCGTGGATCGGGTGCGGGGTCCGTTGTCGCATGGGCGCTCAAAATCACCGACCTTGATCCGCTGCAATTCAATCTTCTGTTCGAACGGTTCCTGAATCCCGAACGGGTTTCCATGCCGGACTTCGACGTGGACTTCTGTCAGGACCGCCGCGATGAAGTGATCAATTACGTGCAGGATCGTTACGGGCGCGACCGCGTGGCGCAGATTATCACCTTTGGTAAGCTTCAGGCCCGCAACACGGTGCGCGATGTCGGCCGCGTCTTGCAAATGCCATACGGGCAGGTTGACCGCATTGCCAAGATGATCCCCAACAATCCGGCAAACCCCGTGACGTTGCAGGAGGCGCTTGATGGCGATCCGGATTTGCGCCTTGAAATCGGCAAGGAAGAAACCAGCCAGAAACTGATTGAAATCGCGCTGCAACTCGAAGGGCTTTACCGCCATGCGGGAACGCACGCGGCAGGTGTTGTTATTTCCGACCGCCCTTTGCATGAATTGACACCGGTCTATCGCGACCCGCGCTCCGACATGCCCGTAACGCAGTTTAACATGAAATATGTTGAACAGGCGGGGCTTGTGAAGTTCGACTTCCTTGGCCTGAAAACCCTGACCGTCGTTCAAAAGACGCTTGAGTATGTCAAGCAAAGAACAGGCGAAGATATCGATATCCTGCAAATCCCGCTCGATGATGCAGGCGCGTATGAAATGATTTCGCGCGGTGAATCGACCGGCGTGTTCCAGCTTGAAAGTTCAGGCATGAAAGACACGCTGCGAAAAATGAAGCCGAACAGGTTTGAAGACATCATCGCGCTTGTTTCGCTTTATCGTCCGGGACCTATGGACAATATTCCGACCTACGTCGCCGTGAAAGACGGACTACAGGAAGCAGATTATCTTCACCCGAAATTGCGTCCGATGTTGGAAGAGACCTACGGCATCATGGTGTATCAGGAGCAGGTGATGCAGGCCGCGCAGATTTTGTCCGGCTATACGCTTGGCGGCGCGGATTTGCTTCGCCGGGCCATGGGGAAAAAGATCAAGGAGGAAATGGACAAACAGCAACAGATGTTTGTCGAAGGCGCCGCCACGCATTCCAATGTGCCGCCCGAACAGGCGGCGGCCATCTTTGTCCAGATTGAAAAATTCGCAGGATACGGGTTCAACAAATCACACGCCGCGGCCTATGCTCTCGTCGCCTATCAAACCGCGTGGCTCAAATCGAATTACCCGGTTGAATTCATGGCCGCGCTGATGACGCTTGACTACGGCAACACCGATAAGCTCGCGATCTTCAAGCAGGAATGCCAACGGATGGAAATTCCTGTTCTCCCGCCGAACATCAATGAATCCGGTGTAATGTTTGAAGTTCGTGATGGCTCTATTCTTTATGCTCTCGCGGCGCTCAAAGGCGTTGGCCATGGCGCGATGGAAAAAATTGTCGGCGAACGCAACAGCAATGGCAAGTTCAGGGATTTTAAAGATTTCATCAACCGTCTTGATGCGAAGGTGATGAACAAGAAATCATTCGAACAGCTAATCTGCGCCGGCGCCTTCGACACGCTCTATCCCAAACGGGCAGAACTGCATGAGAATATGGAAGCGCTGCTTCGCCATGTTCAGACACAGGCGGAAGAGCGGGAGAGTGGACAGGTCAGCCTCTTTGGCGATGCGGGAAGCGGTAACGCCGAATTACCGCCCATGAAGGACGTGCAGGAATGGGACCCGCTTGAAAAGCTGCGCTATGAATTCGACGCCGTTGGTTTTTATTTGTCGGCGCATCCGCTGGATACAAAAGTGGCCCAGCTTGAGAAAATGAAGATTGTGCCGTTCTCGCGCCTTGCCGATGAACTGGACCGCAAGCCGACAAACCGTGTGCAAATGGCCGGTATCCTCATCAAAAAAGTCGAAAAGGTTTCCGCCAAGTCGGGCAACAAATTCGCCTTTTTGCAAATGTCGGATGCGACCGGCGTGTATGAGGTGATGATTTTTTCCGAAACGCTATCACGCTCACGATCTTTCCTGGAGCCTGGAACGGCGCTGCTGCTCACTGTTGATGCGGATACGAAGGATGAACAGATCAGGCTGCTCGGCCAGATTATCAATCCGCTTGATGAAACTTTGGCCGAGAAACTTTCCGAGCTTGCAGTGCATATCGACGCAGCGGCACCGGCGGCCAAAATCAAGGAATTGATTTCGGTCGAGGGGCAGGGGAATGTCAAGGTCACCGTCTATGCCTATATGGACGGCGGGGAGGTCGCCGAGCTCAAGGTCAAGGGGCGTTGGTCGATGTCGCCAGCCGCCATCAATGCCATCCGCGCCACGCCGGGCGTAATCCGCATTGCGGAGCGATAGATATTACTCTCCGAATGTTCTATCAATTCTAAGAGGGCTTCCCACAGGCTGGACGGGAGCAAATTTATCAATTGGGGATTGTTGCCGCTCATGACGCGGTATTTCCCTTAAATCAAAGACGGCCAAACCAAAAGTTCTCGATGTCCCTGCCATATCAAGAATACCTTCTTTTCTGGCCAGATTTACACGTTCATCCAGTGTCATGCTCGTTACCTCTTATTTTTTTAAGTAAGATAAAGCATTGTCTATATTATGTCAATTAAAAGTGAGAAATTCCCTTGATTTCCGCGTATAATATTGGCATATAACCCCCAATTGTAAATTCACAGGCAAGTTCCTTACCCGGTGTTTTTGATCTAACCCATTGAAAAACCAAGGCTTGCCGAGGATATAACCGGTACTTAAAAGGAGAACCACCTATGGCTATGCCATCTTTTACCATGCGCCAATTGCTCGAAGCAGGCGTACATTTCGGTCACCACACACGCCGCTGGAACCCACAAATGCGCCAGTACATCTTTGGTGTACGTAACGGCATCCACATTCTCGACCTGCAACAAACCGTTCCTATGCTGAACACATCGCTGAAAGCGATCCGCGACATCGTGGCAAATGGTGGCCGCGTTCTGTTCGTGGGCACAAAGCGCCAAGCACAGGACAAAGTTGCCGAAACGGCAAAACGCTGCGGCCAATACTACGTCAACCACCGCTGGCTCGGCGGCATGATGACGAACTGGAAAACGATTTCCGTGTCGATCAACCGTCTGCGCGAAGTTGAACAGACACTGGCAAGCCCGCAAGGCCTGACCAAGAAGGAAGTCCTGATGCTGACGCGCGAGCGCGACAAGCTGGAACTATCCCTCGGCGGGATCAAGGAAATGGGCGGCCAGCCGGACGCGATGTTCATCATCGACGTCAACAAGGACGACCTTGCCGTTGAGGAAGCGAACAAGCTCGGCATTCCGGTTTTCGCGATCCTCGATTCCAACTCATCTCCGCTTGGCGTTGACTACCCGATCCCGGGCAATGACGACGCTTTGCGCGCGATCGAGCTGTATTGCGATTTGGTTGCCGAAGCTATTCTCGATGGCCTGCAAGCCGAACTCGGCAAATCCGGCAAGGATATCGGCGCCGCCACCAATGTCGAAGTGACATTGCCGGAAGCGTCTGCAGAAGAGCCAGCCGCAAAGGTCGCGAACGCATAATTCAATCACACTCCCTCTCCCTTCAGGGAGAGGGCCGGGGTGAGGGCCCTCACCTAAATCCTCTCCCTGAAGGGAGAGGACTTACTTTAAGAAAGGAACACAGAAAAATGGCTGAAATTACAGCATCGATGGTGAAACAACTCCGCGAATCCACAGGCGCAGGCATGATGGATGCGAAAAACGCACTTGTTGAAAACAACGGCGATATCGAAGCCGCGACAGACTGGCTGCGTACTAAAGGTCTTGCGAAGGCCGCCAAGAAATCTTCCCGCACGGCGGCCGAAGGTCTTGTCTCTATTGCGACAAACGGCAAGACAGGCGTCGTTGTTGAAGTGAACTCCGAAACGGATTTCGTTGCCCGTAACGAAGAATTCCAGGAATTCGTCCGCGCCGTCACGGAAAAAGCTGCTGGCGTCGATAATGTCGATGCGCTTTTGTCCGCCGATATGGGCGGCAAGCCGGTTTCCGAAAACCTGACAGACAAAATTGCGAAAATCGGTGAGCATATGACGATCCGTCGCATGACCAAACTCTCCGTCAATGACGGCGTCGTTGTTGGTTATATGCACAATTCTGTCGCGCCGAACCTTGGCAAGATCGGTGTTCTGATCGCCCTCGAATCCACAGGCGATAAAGCGAAACTGGAAGCGCTTGGCAAACAGATCGCAATGCACGCCGCCGCCGCGTTCCCGCAATTCCTGAAGCGTGAAGATGTCGATGCATCGACATTGGAGCGTGAAAAGAACGTCCTGCGCGAGCAAGCCCTCTCCGAAGGCAAGCCTGCCGAGATCGTCGAAAAGATGCTCGAAGGCCGCGTTCGCAAGTTCTATGAAGAAATCGTTCTGCTGGAACAGGACTTCGTGATGAACCCGGATGTGAAGATCAACAAGCTTTTGGAAGAATCGGCCAAAGATGTTGGCGCGCCCGTTGCTTTGACGGCCTATGCCCGTATCCAGCTCGGTGAAGGCATCGAGAAGGAAGAAGTGGACTTTGCCGCCGAAGTCGCGGCCACGGCCCGCAGCGCGTAACTGCAATTGTTTTGATAAAACCCCGGTGGTTTCCGCCGGGGTTTTTTCGTGTATAGTGTGGAACAGTATTAAAATAACAGGGAAGTTAGTATGGATATTCTTTTTATTATTGCCGGCCTGGTTCTTTTGTTTTTCGGGGGTGAAGGGCTTTTAAAAGGCGCGGTTGCGCTGGCCCACCGGTTCCATCTTTCCAATTTCATGATCGGTGCCGTGATTGTGGGGTTTGGCACATCGATGCCGGAGCTAAGCGTGTCGGTGAAGGCCGCATTGGATCAGGCATCGGGAATTGTTCTTGGAAATGTGGTGGGAAGCAATATCGCCAACGTGCTTTTGATTCTTGGTATATGCGCCATCATCTGCCCGATGGTGGTAAGTGACCGCACCGTGTTCAGGGATGCCGCAATCGGGATTGCCGTAAGCGCGCTGTTGTGTGCGATGGTTTTGACCGGGGTTATCAATTTCGTTTTCGGCGCGGTGTTATTGCTGCTTTTGACGGGATATCTTTTTTATTCCTATCGTCAGGACCGCATGAAGACCGCAGCGGAACGCGAAGAAACCATTCATCATATTGAAGAGGATATCGAAGGCGCCGCGCCGTACCCGCTTTGGAAATCCATCCTTTATACTGTCGGCGGTCTTGCGCTCCTTGCGGGCGGAGCGACCTTGCTGGTGGAAGGGGCAACATCCATCGCCCGTGGATTTGGCATTCCGGAATCGATCATCGGATTAACTTTGGTTGCTGTAGGGACGTCCTTGCCTGAACTTGCAACTGGCGTTGTTGCCGCATGGCGCAAGCATACCGATATCATTATCGGTAATATTCTCGGCAGCAATTTGTTCAACATCCTTTGCATTCTGGGGATTTCGGCCATGATTTCGCCGGTCGAGGTTGCGCCAAACATAGCGGCGGGCGATGTCTGGGTGATGCTGGCGACGGCGGTTCTGCTTGCCATCGTTTTGAAGACCGGACACCGGTTGAGCCGCGGGGAGGGGATATTCATGCTGTCCTTATATATCGGCTATTCCGGCTGGCTTTACCTACAAACCGTTTAAGCAAAACCCGGCGCTATGCCGGGTTTTTTATGCGGGTCACATTTTCGCCAAGTTTCAAGCGGTACAATAAGGACAGAGGAGATTGCTATGAAAACAATACTTACCCTTATGCTGCTTGGCGCTGCGTTTATTCCCTTTTCGGCACAAGCCGCTGTCGAGCCTGATTATACGCCGGACAAACCGCCCGTTTTAAAACCCTGGTATGGCAATGTGGGCGCAGCACAGCGTAAAGCGGATCTTGATTTTATTGCCGGTATGCGCCCGCATCATGCTGGAGCGCTGACCATGTCCGAAGAATATTTGAAAAGTAGCGGGGCATCCGACCCGCGCCTGAAAAAGCTGGCAAAAGGTATCATCCACAACCAGACGTTTGAGATCGGCATGCTCGATACGGTTGAGGGTTTCATGAAACCCGAGGCTCCGCACCACGGAAGCGAATGGCGGCAAGTAGCGGCGCAGGGCCTGGCCCAGAAACAGCGTTTTATTCGTGCGCCGTTGCCTGTTCTTTGGGGCGGTGGGCCGGTGAGCGCCGAAGATGTCCGCTTTGCCAAGGCGATGATCGTCCACCATGAAGGCGCGCTGACCATGTGCAACGATTATCTGTCGGATCCTGCGGCGGACAACAAATATCTTCGCCTGTTGTGCGTTGATATCCTGAAGGACCAGAAGCTTGATATTTCTTTCATGAAATCAGTTATTGCGGATTACCCGGGCAATCCGGACGATATCAAGATTGATCCATCGATGATCCATGGAATGGAAGGGATGGCGCATGGCGCTCATGGTTCTCATGGCGCAAAGCCCGGGAAGGCAGTGAAGACGGACGCAAAAGACGCGCATCATCATGGCCATCATTAAGGGCATAGGTTGTTCTGAAACTGTATCCACGTCAAAGCCTCCCTTTCCCGGGAGGCTTTTTTGATGAAAACCGTTTGTAAAGGTGGACAGTTTTAGCGTCTTACCCTATTTTAGGGCCGTTTTTAACCTCCGTGCGAATGAATATATTATGACAATGCAGCCGACGCCCAAACATGAACTATCCGCCAAAGCGAAATACAAACGCGTCCTTTTGAAAATGTCCGGTGAAGTTTTGATGGGACCGAATGAGTTCGGCCTGCATCAGGAAACGGTCGCCCGCGTCGCCCGCGATATCAAAGAGGCCGTCGATATGGGGGTCGAAGTTTGCGTGGTTGTCGGCGCGGGGAATATTTTCCGCGGTGTATCCGGTGCCGCGGCGGGGATGGACCGGACGCAGGCTGATTATATGGGCATGCTCGGCATCGTTATCAACGCGCTCGCCCTGCAAAACGCGCTTGAGCAGCTCAAGATCAACACACGTGTTATGTCGGCCATTCCGATGTCTACGATTTGCGAACCCTATATTCGCCGTAAGGCGATGCGTCACATGGAAAAGGGGCGCGTGGTGATATTTGCCGCAGGTACGGGCAACCCGTATTTTACAACCGATACAGCGGCGGCACTTCGCGCGTCCGAAATGAATTGCGATGCGATGCTGAAAGGCACAAAGGTTGATGGCGTATATACAGCCGACCCGCAGAAGGACCCGACCGCAACACGCTATGATACCATTACCTATATGGACGTCCTGACAAAAAACCTGAAGGTCATGGATGCAACGGCGATCAGCCTCGCGCGTGAAAACAATATTCCGATCGTTGTGTTCAATGTCCGCCAGGAAGGTAATTTTGCAAAAACCCTGTCCGGAGAGGGCACGTTTACAACCGTTACCAACTAACCAATAACAACAGAGGAACCAACCAATGTCATTTAGCAAAGATGAACTGAAACGCAAGATGGATGCCTCCGCCGATGCGTTGAAACACGAATTTTCCGGTCTGCGTACAGGCCGTGCCAGCTCTGCCATGCTGGATACGATTACGGTGGATGTTTATGGATCACGTATGCCCCTCAATCAGGTCGGTAGCGTATCCGTGCCCGAACCACGCATGTTGACCGTTACTGTGTGGGATTCTGGATCCGTCAAGGCGGTTGAGAAGGCCATTCGTGATGCTAATCTCGGTTTAAATCCTTCACCGGATGGAAACCTGATCCGCATTGCCGTGCCTGAGTTGAACGAGGAGCGGCGCAAGGATTTGACAAAAGTGGCTGGACAATATGCCGAGAATGCACGTGTCGCCGTTCGCAACGTCCGCCGCGATGGTATGGAAGCCCTCAAAAAACTTAAAAGCGAAGGCACATCCGAGGATGAGATCAAGCGTCTTGAAGGCGAAGTCCAGAAGCTGACCGACGAAGCGATCAAAAAGATCGACCAGATGCTTTCCGATAAAGAAAAAGATATTATGACGGTCTGATGCCTGAAAGCCCCATGATGACAGCCGCGCAACACATTGCCATTATAATGGACGGGAACGGCCGCTGGGCGAAAAGCCGCGGCCTTCCGCGCACGGCTGGCCATCATCAGGGGATAGAGGCCTGTAAGCGCGCGGTGCAGGCCGCCGCCGACCTCGATATCAAATATCTTACTTTGTTCGGATTTTCTTCGGAGAACTGGAGCAGGCCGGTGGAAGAGGTGAATGAATTGATGCGTTTGCTTCGCATGTATCTGCGCTCGCAAACGGCGGATCTTCATCGCAACAATGTCCGCTTGCAGGTTATCGGTTCGCGCAAAGAATTATCGGCCGATATTGTTGAATTGATCGAAAATGCCGAACAGTTGACGAAAGATAACGACAAACTTTTCCTGACGATCGCCCTGAATTACGGCGGGCGGCAGGAAATTATCGCCGCCGCTGCCGCTTATGCCCGCCAGATGATAGAGGCAGGGCGCGAGCCGTCCTTTGAAAATGCCGAGGAGTATTTCCCGGCCCATCTTATGACCGCGAATATCCCCGATCCGGACATTTTAATCCGCACCAGTGGGGAACAAAGGATATCCAATTTCCTTTTGTGGCAGTGCGCCTATACCGAGTTTTTTTATACCAAGACGCTTTGGCCGGATTTCGGCAAGAGCGATCTGGAAGAGGCGCTGGCCGATTTTGGCAAGCGTGAAAGACGGTTCGGTGCTGTCACCGGCG
>CBFGQF010000027.1:0-14025 GCA_965650865.1 uncultured Alphaproteobacteria bacterium
GCGAACATGTCGGCGTCATCGGCGCGGTGGGGTCCGGTAAGACGACTTTGGAGCGTTTGTTGATCAACCTTTATCAACCCGATAGTGGCTCTGTACAAATCGATGGCACAGATGTCCGTCAGATTGACCCCGGTGATTTGCGCCGAAATGTCGGCGCCGTGCAGCAAAGCCCGCAGCTTTTTTACGGCACCGTGCGCAGCAATATCACGATGGGCCATGAAACCGCGCCTGACCGTGCCGTGTTGCGCGCTGCCGAACTGGCGGGCGTAACCGATTTCTTGCGCGATTCACAGGCAGGCCTTGATACGCAGGTTGGCGAACGCGGCGAAGCCCTCTCGGGCGGACAGCGCCAGTCGGTCGCGATTGCCCGGGCGCTTTTATACGATCCGCCGATTCTGGTGCTGGATGAACCCACCGCATCGATGGATCCGGCTTCTGAATCACGTTTGCTGAAACGTCTGCAACACGTGACGGCGGGCCGCACGACTATTTTGATTACGCACAAGGGCACGATGCTGAGCCTTGTCGATAAGATTATCCTGATCGACCGTGGCCGCATTATCGCGTATGGGCCGAAAGACGATATTATCCGCAAACTGCAAAACCGACAGTTCGGCACCTCGGCCGAAGCCACGGATGTATGACCATGTTTGAGAAAAAGAAAAAGCCGATCAAAACTGTCACAGGCAATGATCCCAATCTGGCAAAGGCCCTTCAGGCCGAGTTGAACAAGCGCGGCGGCGCGGTGCCGGGCGGTGATCTTGAAGCCAACATCAACCAGACCCGTCAGGGCTGGATGGAAAAGCAAATGCAAAAGGCTGCGGCGCATGCCGAGCGGGTTTTGATTACGGACGAAGATTTACCGCTGGGCCGCCATGTTATCATGCTTGCGATCTGCGGGTTCTTTGTTCTGTTCTTTTTGTGGGCGACATTTGCCAAACTCGATGAAACGACGCGAGGGCAGGGGAAGGTTATCCCGTCCCGTGAAATTCAGAGACTGTCCACGCTGGAAGGCGGCATCATCGATGAAATTCTTGTGAATGAACGCGAAGTTGTAAAAGAGGGGCAAACCCTTGTTCGCATGCGGAATATTGCGGCCACATCCGAATATGGATCGACCGAGGCCCGCATTCTTGGCTTGAAGGCCACGATCGCCCGCCTTAAAGCCGAAGTGGAAGGCACCATACCCGAATTTCCGCCCGAGGTGATGGAAGGCGCGCCGCAAGCCGTGACGGTCGAAATGAATGCCTACCGCGCCAACAAGGATAAGATAGACACGCAAGTAACGGTGTTGCAGCAGCAAAGAAGCCAGCGCTCCCAGGAATTGAACGAATTGCAAATCAAATCAGGCGATTTGAAAGGGCAATTGTCGCTTGTGCAGGAAGAAAAGGCGATGGTTGCACCGCTGGTGGCCGCCGGTTCCGCGCCCAAGATGGAATTGCTGCAGCTTGACCGCAGCATAAAAGAGAAACAGACCGAGTTGAACAGCGTCAATTCGGCCATGCCCCGCGCACGGTCCGCGATTGCCGAAGCAGATGCCCGCATTCGCGACCTGACCAACTCCGCCAAGGCGCAGGCGCAAACTGAATTGTCCGCAAAAAGCATCGAGCTCAGCTCGCTTGAAAAAGGTATCGGCACGTTGGAAGACCGTCGCGACCGTACTGAAATCAAATCCCCCGTAAACGGGATCGTGCAGGACTTGAAAGTCTATACTATTGGTGGCGTGGTTCAGCCAGGGCAGGATTTTATCGAGATTGTTCCCGTGGATGACAAACTGATTGTCGAGGCACGCATCAAACCGCAGGATATTGCCTTCCTCTATGAAAACCAACCGGCGACGGTCAAGATAACGGCTTATGATTTTTCCATCTATGGCGGCCTGAAAGGCAAGGTTATCGGTATTTCGCCGGACGCTGTCGTCGATGAGAAGGGTGAAAGCTTTTATCTTGTCCGTGTCGAAACTGACCAGAATACTCTAGACAAAAAAGGCAAGGATGGGAAGGAACTGGCGATTATGCCGGGGATGGTCGCTACCGTCGATATTCTGACAGGGCAGAAAACCGTCATGGAATATTTGCTGAAACCTTTCATCAAAACGGTCGATGGCGCTTTAAACGAGCGTTAAAACGCTGTTTGATTGTTCAATTTTTGTATGCAACGATCAGGCGATAGGGATAGGTGCTGTTATCGCGGAATACCGATCCTGTGAATTCTTCGGAATGTTCGATGACATTCAGTCCGTGTGCCGCAACTTGTTCTTTTAGCCACAGAGGGTTGTAACGGCAGCTTAGAAAATTACCGCTCTTCCCTTGCCAGAATCCGATCTCCTGCTGCGGCCTTTCTGTCGGCACATAGGTGAAAACCAGAATAGCGCCGGACTTCATGATCCGCGCACTTTCCTTTAAAAAATGCTGCACCATATCCGGCGTTAGGTACTCGAGAACGCCGGCACTGATGACGCCATGATAAGCCCCATCTTCGAGCGGCCAATGGTCTTTTCCTATATCGCATTTGATCAAAAGTTCGGTAATTTCGCGTTGCAGGCAGACGGAAAGCATATCCTCGCTGAAATCCAATCCGGCTATCCGGCACGGCATTGCATCGAAAATTTGCTGCGCTAACAGGCCGGTCCCGATCCCGGCATCCGCGATCAAGGGATTCTCGGCGGCCACGGGTGAAAGATGTTTGATCGCGGCCTCGGCAACCTTATCGGCGGCACTATAGTGGTTCTGCGCCACATCCTCTTCATAGGTGGGTGACCACTGACCAAACATCGCCTTTGCTGCATATCGCTGATAAATGCTTTGAAAAAACCGCAACATAGACAAAAATTAACACAAAAAATCCCGTGACGCGCCCGTTTTCTGCGGCTAAATTACGCTTCTCAACCAAGGAAATTATAATGGAAGCCCAAAAGAAAGCCGACGAAATCGTTATCACCTTGCCCGATGGCGCAAAACGCACCTATCCGGCCGGGACGACGGGTCTGGAAATCGCCGCTTCCATTTCGCCTGGTCTGGCGAAGGCTGTGATTGCCGCCAAAATCGATGGCGAATTATCCGATTTGTCCTTGCCGATTGAAAAAGACGCCCATCTCTCGCTCGTCAAGCGCGACGATGCAGAGGCGCTTGGGCTGATCCGTCATGACTGCGCACACGTTCTGGCAGAAGCGGTGCAGACGCTTTTTCCCGGAACGCAGGTGACGATCGGGCCGAACATCGAAAACGGGTTTTATTACGACTTCTTCCGCAACGAACCATTTTCGACCGAGGATTTCGAAGCGATTGAAAAACAAATGCGCAAGATTGTCGAACGCGGCTCGCCCTTCACACGCGAGGTCTGGGATCGGAACGAAGCCATCGCGTATTTCAAAAGCAAGGGCGAAAACTTCAAGGCCGAACTGATCCAAGATTTGCCGGAAAGTGAATCCATCAAGATTTACCGTCAGGGCGACTGGCTTGACCTATGCCGCGGCCCGCACATGAAATCGACGAAAGATGTCGGCACCGCCTTCAAGCTGATGAAGGTTGCCGGTGCATATTGGCGCGGCGATTCGTCCAAGGCGATGCTGACCCGTATCTATGGTACAGCGTGGAGAAACGAACAGGAACTCAAAGATTACCTGACGCAGATCGAGGAAGCGGAAAAACGCGACCATCGCAAACTGGGCCGCGAACTGGAGCTTTTCCATTTGCAGGAAGAGGCGCAAGGGTCCGTCTTCTGGCACCCGAAAGGCTGGACGATCTGGGTGGCTTTGGAAGCTTATATGCGCCGTCGCCTGAAAGATGCCGGATACAAGGAAGTTAAAACACCGCAATTGCTGGATTCCCGCTTCTGGGAAGCGTCCGGTCACTGGGGCAAGTACCGCGAGAATATGTTCGTGGTGCCGGATGTCGTGCCGAACACCGAAGAAGGTCAGAAGGTGTTCAAGGAAGAACCGAAACATTTCATGGCGCTCAAACCCATGAACTGTCCCGCGCACGTACAAATCTTCAAACAGGGTATCAAATCCTATCGCGATCTGCCTCTGCGCCTCGCGGAATTCGGGTGTTGTCACCGGAATGAAGCGCATGGCGCCCTCCACGGCCTGATGCGCGTACGCCAGTTTACACAGGATGATGCGCATATTTTCTGTACGGAAGACCAGATTTTGTCCGAATCTATCTCCTTCTGCGAATTGACCAAGGCGATTTATAAAGATCTCGGCTTTGACAATTATGTGGTGAAGCTGGAAACCCGCCCGGAAAACCGTATTGGGTCTGACGAGTTGTGGGATAAGGCCGAAGCTGCGCTGGAAGAAGCCCTGCAGAAAATGGACATGAAATACGAAATTTCACCCGGTGACGGTGCGTTCTATGGTCCGAAACTGGCTTTCATCATCAAGGACGCGATTGGCCGTGAATGGGGTTGCGGTACGTTGCAGCTCGACTTCAACATGCCCGAACGTCTCGATGCGCAGTACACTGGCGAAGACGGCAACAAACACCGCCCTGTGATGCTTCACCGCGCGATCCTTGGCTCGATCGAGCGCTGGATCGGCATTATGATCGAAAACTATGCGGGCAAACTGCCCGTATGGCTCGCACCGGTACAGGCGGTTGTCACACCTATCACGGACGAGGCACACCCCTATGCCGAAGAAGTTCTGGCAGAATTGAAGGCCAAAGGTATCCGCGCCGAAATCGATCTGCGGAACGAGAAGATCAATTACAAGGTCCGCGAACATTCCTTGCAGAAAGTCCCGTACCTGTTTGTGGTTGGGAAACGGGAGGCGGAAGAACGCAATGTCGCGATCAGTACGCTGTGTTCCGATGGGCAGGAGATCAAGAATCTGACGATTGCAGTTGAGGATCTGGCGCAGATAGCCAAGGCACCTTATTAAACCCCTTGAATTCCGCCGGAAATCGCCGTAAAACTACGCCATAACCGCGAAAAATTGCGGTTATTTGCATCTTTGGAATAACAACATTTAGGAGACGACCATAGCACCACGCCCGCCTTTCGAACCACGCCGCCCGGAAACATCGGACGGTACCCGCGTTAACAACCAAATCCGCGTTCCCAAAATCCGCCTGATCGACGAAGACGGCGAAATGGTCGGCGTAGTCACGGTCTCTGAAGGAATTAGACGCGCGGAAGAAGCGGGCCTCGATCTGGTCGAAGTCTCCCCGAACGCCGAGCCGCCGGTTTGCAAAATCCTCGACTACGGTAAATACAAATACGAACAGCAGAAAAAGGCCAACGAGGCCAAGAAGAAGCAAAAGGTCATCGAGATCAAGGAAATCAAGGTGCGCCCGGGGATCGAACAGCATGATTATGAAGTCAAGCTGAAGGCGGCCCGCCGCTTCCTTGAAGATGAGAATAAGGTAAAGGTGACCCTCCGTCTGCGTGGCCGTGAAATGGCGCATCAGGATCTGGCCATGCAGGTCATGCAACGCCTGAAAGCCGATCTGGCGGATTTGTCAAAGGTCGAGCAGGAACCAAAAATGGAAGGCCGTCAGGCCATCATGATGCTGATTCCGGCAAAATCAGCTGCCGTTCCGCTGACGCCGGCGAAGGCCGAATAAAAAGTGGCAAGTTTTTAAGTGATACGAAAAGGCCGGACATTCATTCCGGCCTTCTTTCTTTTTACAGCGTATCCCTAGATGGCGCTTTCGGCCCATTCCGTCAGTTGCGTTTTCGACATGCTGCCAACACGGGTGTCCGTCACCTGACCGTTTTTGAAAACCATCAGGGTTGGAATGCCGCGGACGCCATATTTGGTCGGGGCCTGCGGATTTTCGTCGATATTGACCTTGACGATCTTGGCCTTGCCGGCGAGATCGTTTGAAAGCTCATCGACGAGGGGGCCGAGTGCCTTGCACGGGCCGCACCATTCCGCCCAGAAATCGACAATCACGGGGCCCTCGGCCTTTAAAACTTCGGCTTCGAAGGATGCGTCGGAGACATGTTGGGTCATAAGTAACTCTCTTTCTTTATTACATCAGTAACATTGCCATTTGGCGCGCCATTATCAAGAGGAAGTGTCGAAAATCCTTACATGCGGTTTTGTTGACATAATGTTAAAGCTTTGCTAATAAATCGCAAAATGGCAACAAAAGGTAGTTTTATGGGTTCCGTATCTGCGTCCAAACAGCGTTTTCTTGATCGTGCCTCCCGTTATAACGAAGAGGTCAATACAATCCTATACTGGATTGGCAATCATATGCCGCAATATACCCATATGGCACATAGTCTGGTAACACACCATGATCTCAGGACAGACGACCTTTATGTGAACGCCAAGGCCAAGATAGCCTCTCTACTCCTCCTGACAGAACCTGATGTGGAAGCGGCAATTCAGCGCTTTGCCGGTATGATGAATATTCGCTGGCACGGGGCCGAAACCGGCCTTGTGTCTTTTCTCAATGATGGTCCGGAAGATTGGTTGAAGGACGAAGGGTTTTTTGAGGAGCGGGGCCTCATTCGCGGCGTCGCGCGTTATTATATGATGCCCCAGACCCTCGAGAGCGGGCTAGAATTACAAACCTTGAAACAAGGCATTGCTCCCGAACTTCGGCGAATTTTTGTCGCATGCGTGGACTGTGCCCACACAAATCAAGCAGGTTATGGCGTACGCATACCGCCTTCGACACTGACCTATGTCGCGGCGCAGCTCTGGCCAGAGGGTGAAGAGAAGCAAGCTTTGTTCGAACGATTGGCCCAGCTGATACCCCAGGCATCCTACCTTGTCGGGATTGAAAAGTCGGCAAAGGCCATCCAAACATTATCGGAGCATTTTGCTATCGATATAAGTGACATTTCCATTAGGGAAACAGAGCGTCAAAAAGAGGGACGGGATAAAGTGTCCGCTAATAGTAAAAGTACGAAACAGGGGGTAAGCTTAACGCAGGAACTGGATCTGCTGGTCGCGCGCGGGGCTATCTCGGTGGCTGAGCGCAAAGCCTTTCTCTGGCTCACCTCAAAGGAAGAGGCGGGGGAGAAACCGTCCTTGATCGCCCTGCAAAGTCTCCTTATGACCCGCAACGTCCGTGTCAGTTTTTCTGACGCTGCGTGTTTCAAGGACCGTATGGCGGATGAATTGAAAGTTCTTCGTGCGGATGTCGACAATAACAGCATCAGGCTTGGAATGCGCTGATCTCCATCAATCTGGCACCATCCGTCCATAATAGGGCGCAGCGTACACGGCGGTCTGGATAGATGGATGAAAGGGCCTGCGCGTAGGCCGTCATTTGTCTGCGGTACACGGCGGGCACATCCGAAGGATCGGTGGGCGGTGGCCGATTGGTTTTGTAATCAATGATCAGGATTTCCGTTACCCCGACCAGGATCCGGTCGATCTGGCCTGAGATCAATGTTCCGTCCGCCAACAGGCCTGTGACCGGGACTTCCGCCAGTGAGCCCGGACCAAATATGTGACCGAATGCGGGATCGTTCAGGATCGCCATAACCTCGCGTACAATCTGTGCCTGTATATCAACGGGAAGTCCGAACGCCTTGTTGGCGACGAACTGCTGTGCCGACATCTCCCGCGTGTTGATCGGTGCATCCGGTAGAATTTGTAAAAGTTTGTGCGTGACTGTCCCGCGCCGGAAACGATGGGGGTTGTCGACGGTTTTTATGGGTGAGGCCGCCACGCTTTCTTCCTCCGAGGGGCGTGAGGGGACAAGCGGCCTGGGCGGATGTGGTTCCAGCGCCGGCGGCTTCCAGAAAAATCCGGGTACGGCCACCTTGTCTGTTTCAGCATATTTCTCGACATCTGCGGCTTTATCCGGTTTATCCGCCGTCCTTGCAGTTTCGAGCCGGAGAATCGGAATATCCCGTCCTTCTTTATCGATTATGCCGGACGGTATCTCCTGTATGTCGGGATGGTTTTTCAAGGCATTGCGTATATCCTGATACCAATAGGCTGTATTGCTATCCTCGGACGGTTTACGCTTGCCCGTGTAGCCCCCGATATAAAGCCTTTCTTCCGCCCGCGTCATGGCGACATATAAAAGGCGTCTGTACTCCGCGTCTTCTTTTAGCTGTATTTCCTGTAACGCATCGCGCGCGAACGGCGGCGTCTCGGCACGGTTGCCGCAAACTATGGGGATATCCAACCCGGTTTTATGCGGCCACAGAATACGTTCGGCCTTTGATGATCCTGCCGTACGCACGGTATCAGGCATAAAAACGATAGGTGCCTGTAAGCCCTTCGCACCATGTACCGTCATAATACGCACAGCGCCGCCGCCTTCTTCCAGTTGTCGTTTGATCTCGCTTTCACCCTGTTCATGCCATTGCAAAAAGGATTGAAGGCTGGGAGTGTGTCCCCGTTCATAGACAAGGCAGAGATTCAGAAACTCATCGAGCGGGTCGACCGCATCCTCACCCAGACGCTTTTTGATCGCGTGGAGTCCGTTAACGGCGCTTGCCGGGCAAGGTGATTGGATGACATCGCTAAAAAATTCATAAGGACGGTCAAGGCCTGCCCGTTCGATGAGATTTTCAAGATAAGCGATTAACGCACCGTCCCCGCTTTTTCTCATGGAATCCCATAACGTTCTTTCAAGGCGTCCCTGAGATAAACGATAAAGTTGATCCTCGCTGTATCCGATTAATGGCGATTTTAAAAGTGTGGCGAGTATAAGGTCGTCATCCGGCAAGAGCGCGAATTTGGCCGCCGCGCAGAGATCTTCGACCACAAGCTGTTGGGCCAGCACCATGCGATCGATGCCGCTGACGGCGATTTTGCGCTGCTTGAGGGCGCGCACAAGCTGCGGGACGAAGGCATTGCGTGATTTAACAAGGATCAGAATATCGCCGGGGTGGATCGGGCGATTATAGGATTGGAGGATGGTTTTTCGGTCCAGCCAATCCTTGATCGTGTCCCCGATACGGTTGGCCATGATTTGCGCGCCGGATTTGCTCTCCCGGACATCGACGGGGATATCCCATCCTTCCGGATTTTCGCTGTCCGCATCATCATCCATGGATTCGAACAGGGGCCATAGTTCAACCAACCCTGCCTGTCCCGTACGAAAGGCGAAATGATCGAGGTATTCCCCCGACAAGGTGGCTTGTATGTCTTGCTGGCCAAAGACAGAATCGACCGCGTCCAGTACGATCTGCACGGAGCGGAAGGACGTATTCATCGGTACGGGGGAAAATATCTGCCCGGATAATCGCACCTTTTCTTCAAACCATTTAAACATGTCCCTGAATTTATCCGGTGCGGCGCGCTGGAAACTGAAGATGGATTGTTTCTCGTCACCGACAACAAAAATCGTACGGGTTTTTTCGGTCGCACCGAGGCCTGAAAAAAATTCATCACTTAAAAGTTGGATGATTTCCCATTGTTCGGGGTTGGTATCCTGCGCCTCATCAATAAGTATGTGCTCTATACCCTCATCAAGTTTATAAAGGACCCATGCCGTAGATGCATACCATTGTGTGTTCCTGAATTCGCCTTTCAACAGATCACGCGTACGAAGAATCAGGTCGTTGAAATCCAGTGCGCCTCGCTGATCCTTGAGCTTTTGATAGGCCGCAAGAATCGCCTCTGCAAATATTATAGCGTCCCTTGTTAAAGTGGCCGTCACATAAGACTTCATCAATTGTTCAAAGCTATAAATGCGCTCGGCCTCGGCCAGAAGCTGGTCCTCCAGCCCGGGAACCAACTTGAGGGCAGCTTTGGTGATGATGGTCTTGCGTACCTCTCCATCCGTATCTTTCAGGAATATTTTACGATAGGCGTCGTAATGCGTTTCGCGAAGGGCAGCCGAATCGTTATAGGCGGCAATGATCAGGCCCTTTTCTGTGTCATTCTCACTCTTGCTCGAGGACAGTGCTTCACAAAGCATAGGTACATTGATGACGGGTGCGGATTTTAAGAACAGCGCCCGTACTGTTTCAATATTCTGCGCGGGATCAATCTCAAGGGATGCGCACAGGGCGGTATAGATTCCATCGGCGTCGAAGTGAGTGCGTATGATGGATTGCAACTGGTGACGTTCGCCATTGATCGCGGTGATAAGGGCGGTGATCTGTTCCTCGTTCATACGGCTTGCGATATTGTGTATGGCAAGGCCGAGCGGCGAGGTTGTATCAAGGGCGGCAGAACGGAGTACGTCTTGCATGGCCCGCTTTAAGAGTTCGCTCGCTTCGATGTCCTCCAGAACCGCAAAATCGGGGGTCAGCCCGGCTTCGATCGGGAATTTTCCTAGAACCGACTGGCAAAAAGAATGGATTGTCATGATCTTCAATCCACCCGGGGTATCGACTACTTTTGCAAATAATTGACGTGCGGCCGCAATCTCCTCTTCGCTCGGCGTACGGCCAAGCAAATCCTTTTCCATGCTGGCAGAAAGCGCATCATCATTGAGTACAGCCCATCTGGCCAGACGATCCGAAAGACGTATGGCCATTTCGTTGGCGCCAGCCTTGGTGAAAGTCAGGGCAAGAATTTTTTCAGGGGCGGTGGCCGGTTCCCCGTTCTCCCGTGGCAGAAGGAGGCGAAGCATACGATCAGTCAGCACTTTGGTTTTGCCGGAGCCGGCGGACGCATTCACCCAAGCCGAGACAAGCGGGTTCGAAGCGGTACGCTGTCTCTCGCCCGGATCATGCGATTGTATGTTTGGGGATCGCGCTAGTCGTTCCATCATGACGCGTCTCCCTGTTCATCAAGCGCCGTCCATTCTTTGACACGCGCCAGATGCTCGTAGTCATTGAATCTCGGGGCATTGCGGGGACGGGGTAAACTGTAATACGCGGTGTCCTCGCAATCAAACCGGTCGATCAGATCTTTGATACCCTGCGCTGCATTTTTTATGGCTTGAGAAATCTGGTTGGCATCGGCCATGATTTTCTGTTCGCCGCCTTCTTTGGATCCATTCATGATCCAATAGGATAATGCGGCGACACTATTAGGATTAATTCTTGTGAATCCGCCATTCTGAAGAATGAGGCCCTCCAGCGGCAATTGTGGAAGTCTGCCTTCCATCATTTGTTTTAT
Source organism: uncultured Alphaproteobacteria bacterium (assembly GCA_965650865.1). Classification (GTDB taxonomy): domain Bacteria; phylum Pseudomonadota; class Alphaproteobacteria; order Micavibrionales; family Micavibrionaceae; genus Micavibrio_A. Next base: position 10,997 of record CBFGQF010000027.1, read on the forward strand.
TGTGTATTGCCCGCCGGATTTGTAATCGATGATCGCGGCTTCTTTTCCATCCCGTGACAGGTCAATTCTGTCCGCCCGCGCCGTCATGATGAAATCCCCGCCATTCGCCTGCAGGGTCATTATACCTTCGCTTTCACGCAGGGCCGGTTTGAAATGATCGCGCCATGCTATCTCGGACCGAACATACCAGGCGGCTATTTTTTCAAGGCGTGGCCGCCAAAGGGCGATAACATCGCTTTGAATGCCGGTACGCGACAACTCCTCATCAAGTATCGCCATAATTACGCGTTCTGCATTCGATGGTATGTCATCCGGATGCATCGCGACAAACCGGTCCAGCGCGTCATGGATCAGCGTACCCCGCGCTGCCGCGTCCAGTTCCTTTTCCAGATCGTCAAGTTTTTTGAGTCCGAGGATATAGCGGGCATAAATGCTGTACGGATCCTGCAACCATCTTTCCACCTGTGTAACCGGCAGTTTTCTTGGCCGTACGGTAACAGGCGGCCGCGGCGCAGGCCGTTCGACGGGGCTGTATTCATCCGTATGATTGATGGCGCGCGCGTATCCCAATAATTTCCCTCTGCGTATGCTTTCCGGTGGAATGCGGCAGGCGGTCAGGACTGCATCCAAACGTTGAAGCCATCGTGCCGGTACGGTCGGCGTACCATCAATACGGGACGAACGCGTCATGATAACCCGCGGCGCGCACATGGCCTGGGCGAAATCATGGGCGGAAAGACCTATTCCACGCTCCGGCGGCGGTAAGCCAAAAGCCTTACGCATCGGACGCGACATCCACGGGTCATTCTCGGCTTCCGGCGGCCATGACTTTTCGTTGAGCGAGGCAAGGACCATGACATCGGCCTGAAGCAGGCGGGCTTCGAGTTGTCCGAGAATCACAAGGCGCGGATGCAAGCCGTAATTCGGCCGGACTGTGCATTTTTCCATTGAAAGGCGCAGCGCGGATAGAAAATCCTCAAATGTTACCATAGGCAACAATGATGCTTCATCAATTAGCTCGGCAATCAATATCGAAGCCGCTTCGCCCTGTTGGCCGCCCCAAAGACGCGCTTCATCGGAAAAATTCTCGGCGCAACGTATAAGGGCACCGCACCAATCCTGCGCCCTTTGTTTATCGCCCATCGCCATGAGGTCGGTGAGAGGCCTGTAAAAGTCTTCGAGCGCCTGAAGAGTCCCATCCAAACCATCCGGCAAAAACCTTTTATCGGCCCGTTTTTGCTGCGCTATGACATTGTATCTTTCGATTCCATGGCCAGTCAGAATGCCGCGCATGAGATAGCGGTCCAGATCACGAATGCGCCCGCGCCAATTATCGGGCGCATGGGGTCGGCACAGGGCATGTTTGGCGAAGGAGAGCAGGGCGACCGGCGCAAAGTCCTTTTGTGCAGCATATCCGCACAAAAGAAGATAGCTGCCGATAGGTGTATGCGAAAGTTTTTCGCCCGCCGAATCATCTACCGCGATATCCCACCGGCGGCAGATCATCGCCACACGGCGGGCCAGGTTTTGATCGGGTGTGACAAGGGCCGCTGTCTTGCCGGGGGTCTGGAGCGTTTCACGAAAGGCCATGGCAACAACAAGAGCCTCTTCCTGCGGTGTGTCGCAATCATAGCGTTCGAAAGTAATATCTGCTTGGCTTATGACGGGATGATCGGAGAGTTTTTGCCACTCCCCGCTTGTGGCGGCGGGCCGCATCACCTCCGAAAGCAGCCTTGGCATGGCGCTATTGCCTTCGGGCGAATCGGGATTTTTTGTGCGGTAGGGCCAGTCTTTCACCGCTTCTCGTTCAACCTCGAAGACCTGCAGCAAATTTCGGAGCGTCTTTTGCGGATGGCTGTCATCGAGCGCATTCCAACTCTGCTGATCGAGCCTCTGGTCCAGCCCTGGTAGAACAATACATCCGCGCGGTAATCCGGCGATCGTTTTCAACAGCCGCGCCGCCGCGGGGATGGACCCTGTCGATCCCGCCGCAATAACAGGATGGGAAGGCGGCGCATCCGTCCAGCGCTGTGACAGTTTGTGCAGCAAACGATTGCGGCGGTCAGCGGCATCGATAACGCCCTGTTCTTGCAGAATGCGTGGCCAGTGTTCGCTGATCAGGCTCAGGAAATCGAGGCTGATCTGCCATTGCTCGGCAAACCGGTCGCGGTCGACGATGTGCGGCAAAGCGGCCATATCGAGATTTTCGGTATAAATCTGGTCCATCAGGCGGGCGAGTGCATCAGCCAGTTTCAAATCCTGCTCTAACCCATGATCATAAATTCCTGATGCGCCGATCAGGCGGGCCAGCAAAAAGCGGCGGCGCATCGGGGGAATCGACGGCGGAAGGTCCAGATTGTCGGCGCTGCCGGCCATCAGGGCCAATTCCTCGTCATCAACATCCCCCAACGGTTGCAGGCGCGGGAGGAGAAGCGGCTTACCGAAGCTTAACTTCAGGAACGAATCGCGTAAGGAACGGCAGGCGCGACGAGTGGGAAGCAAGACCTGATACCGCGCCAGTTCTTCGGGCTTGCCTTCGGCCATCTCCAGTATCCCGGACGCCAGTGTGTCGGCGAACGGCCTGTGTGGAGATATGGTGTATAGGCATGGCTTACGGTCCCACTCAATGCTCATCCACGGCCCTCCGTGCGGTAGGCGGCATCCACCCGTTCCAGCTCGGCAGGCGTGCTGATATGATGCCACTCGCCCCGATGTTCGATTGCGTAAAGGCTGCCTTTTTGCTGCGCCTTGTCCATAAGGGATAAGAACGAGAAGGCGCCATCCGGTGTTCCCTCGAACAAGCGTGGATGGACGATCCTGATCCCCGCAAACATATGGGTGCCGCTTTTATCCGTCCGGCGGACCGCCCGGCCATCCGGCGTTAAAACATAATCGCCGACGCCGCCCGTAAGAGTCATGCCATCTGTTTTTTGCAACAATAGAATCATATCCATCCGGGATTCATCCCATGCGGCGGCAAGCCGGAAAAGCGCAGTATTGCTGGGTTCTTCCTCCCATAATGCATCGCC
>CBFGQF010000028.1:0-14005 GCA_965650865.1 uncultured Alphaproteobacteria bacterium
CCAGCGGTCTTGCCTTCCTGCTCTACGCGGCGAAGGAGCACGCGGTCATGCAACGGTCTGAATTTCATGTTTATATCTCCTAAACGATTGAAATTGTTCAAATCTAACACCTCACCATGAGCGTGTTAGCACTCCCCATCAGGGAGTGCCAGTAGATATAGAGAAGGAATGCAGAAATTTCAAGGATTCATCGATGGCTGCAAAACTATTGACAGAATATGGACAATCCCTTGATACTCAACCTATGAAAAATCAAACAACAGACGCTTTTAATTATCACGTGGTCACTTATGCCCGTGTGTACTTCGATCACAATGAATTGGCAAGTGACCTGATGGGCGACCCGGCCGATTTTGAGGAAAAGACATTTGCAGAACTCGGCGTTGCCGATATTGCGGCTCTCCATGATTATGTCCGTGCCGATAAAACACTGAACGCTTATGAAGTCTTTAAAGTCTATCACGCACAGATTGACGGGCACGGTTTGACCAGTGAAAAAATACCCCTTGGTGGTGTAGTTTATTTCAGTGGGGTCCGCCGTGCCGATGAAATGGAAATTATTGAACCGTCGGAAATGCACAAACCGCGCGAAGAACAGAAATTAACACCTTTAGTTACTAAAAATCCGGAGCTGGCGGGCCGCGTATTTGCGTTACCTGGTCTAGCTTACACTCTTTTGGAAGATGGCGATTCCGTCTTTGACCGTGCAAGTGGGGAATGCCTATGGGGAGCACCCTCACGTGACTTGGACAAACAAATACACGCCCAATATTCCCCTTAACAAACCATTAACAAAATCTGTGCTATCCTTGTGCTGATTGACAAAGGAGCCAGGATGGCGGATTTCGATATCCAGTTTAAGGACCAATATCGTCTGACCACCGCGCAGATTTATTATCATCTGCCCGATTACCCCAAATTTTTGCAGGAATTCATCTGGCAGGATTACGACCTCGCCCCCGCCTTTCCGCACCTTAAAAATTTCCTCGGCTTCTGGGTTGAAAAAATCGAAGGCCGCCTGCATTCCGTCTATGTCGCCCACCAGAAAGTCATCACGGCGTCTGACGCCGCCTTCGCCGATTTCGAAGGGACGATCCAGTAACTGATCCACAACTTGCCACACCCGCACAAGGCGGGTATGGGCATATTTATGCGGCCTGTTTTTCCGGCGCCTTTTCGATATCCTGACGCGGGCCGAAAAATTCGAAATGGGTTTGGGATGCGGGGATACCCCATGCCAGAAGCTGGTGATAGATAGACACCATAAACGGCTTTGGCCCGCAGAAATAATAATCTGCATCTCTGGATGGCAGAACCTTATCGAGCAGGACCGCATCAATCATACCCTGCAATGCGTGTTCGAGGCGCGTTACACCCGCCGGTGCAGGCTCGCTATAGACAAAATGTACGCTGAGATTCTTATGCTTGTCCGCAAAACCCTTCAATTTTTCCGCAAAGGGCTGGACCTTTTCATTCAGGGCCCCGTGCACCAGAACGATTTTCCGGTCCGGCGTGCGTTCAAGGGAAGCCTTCAGGATACTGAGAAGCGGCGTGATACCAATACCACCCGCAAGGAGCACCAATGGGCGCGATGGTTCCACACTGTCATCCAGAAAGAATTCTCCGCATGGCGGTGCCAGTTCGACAACCCCGCCGACCTCCAGCGTGTCATGCAAAAGATTCGAAACAAACCCTTTCGGCGTATCGGCCTTGGGTCCCATTTCCCGCTTCACGGAAATGCGAAGCCATGGCTGGCCCGGCCTGTCCGACAGGCTGTAATTGCGCATCGTTGTATGGCCGCACGGGCTTGGCACGCGCACCGTTACATATTGCCCGGGTTTGAAATCCGGCACGCCACTTCCGTCTTCGGGCACCAGATAAAAGGATGTGATGATATCGCTTTCGGCAACTTTGCGCTCCACCCGGAAATTCTTAAAATCGTTCCAGCCGTTGGGCTGTGCTTTCTGCTCGGCATATATCTGCGCTTCGCGGCCGATCAGGATATCGGCCAGAAAACCATAGGCCTCCCCCCATGCATTGATAATGTCGTCGGTGGCGGCCTCGCCCAATACTTCGCGGATGGATGCCAGAAGATTTTCTCCAACGATTGGATAATGCTCCGGCTTGACGGTCAGGGAGGCATGTTTTTGGGCAATCAGTTCAACCGCCCCGCCTAGCACCTCAAGATTGTCGATGTTGGCGGCGTAGGCACAGATGGCGGCGGCCAGCGCGCGCTGCTGCGTCCCACCCGCCTGATTGGCGGGGTTGAAGAATGGCAGCACCTCCGGATTATGGGAGAACATCCGTTTGTAGAAATGACGGGTCAGGGTTTCGCCATGCTCTGCGAGGACCGGCGCGGTGGCTTTGACGATGGCGATAGTCTGGGCTGAAAGCATGGGAATTCTCCTTGAAATTAAATATGTATCTAAAATGCATATTATAATATATGCTATAACCGTCAAGTTAATTTTGGACCGTGTATGCAACTAACCATTTTCACCGATTACGGGCTCCGGAGCCTGATGTTTCTGGCGGCAAATCCGGACAGGGTGTGCAGCGTGCGTGAAATCGCCGACCGATACGGCATTTCCTATAACCATCTTGTGAAGGTTGTGCACCGCCTAGCCCAAATCGGCTATATCACCAGTACCAAGGGGAAGGGCGGTGGCATAAAACTGGCGGATGATCCGAAAACTCTTCGACTGGGCGATGTTGTGCGCACATTAGAGCCGCATATGAATATGGTCGAATGCTTCGTGAAAGAAACGAATACCTGCCGCGTAACGGAATCCTGCCTTCTGAAACATATGTTGTTCGATGCGACACAATCCTTTATTGATACGCTCAACCGCCATACGCTGGCGGACACAATTAAACAGCCGTTTAATTTTATCGATGCAGGAAATACACGATGACCAACGCACACCAGACATCTTTGATGCAGGATCTCTCCCGCGGCTTTGCCTGCAAATGTCCGAAATGCGGCGAAGGCAAGCTGTTTTCAAAATGGTTGAAGGTCACGGATCATTGCCCCGCTTGCGGCGAAGAATTCCATCATCACCGCGCCGATGATTTTCCGGCCTATGTCGTGATCTTTATCATGGGTCACATCATGGTTGGTTTCGCGCTGGAACTAGAGGCGCAATTTGCCCCGCCCTTCTGGTGGCACACGGTGAGCACAATCCCGCTTTCGATCATCCTATCGCTTCTGCTGCTTCAACCCGTCAAGGGCACGATTGTTGCCTTGCAATGGCGCATCGGCATGCACGGGTTTAAGGCTTCGAAGGAAAAAAGAAACGCGGATGCAGGCTAAGGCTCGCTGCCTGGCGCAAGCGTAACTTTCAGGCCATCAAGCTCTTCGCTCATGATGATTTGGCAGGACAGGCGGGACCTGTCCGTGACATCGAAGGCGGTATCGAGCGCCTCTTCCTCGTCATCGCGCATCGGGTAAAGCTTATCGACCCACTCTTCATCGACATAGACATGGCATGTGCCGCACGCGCAGCATCCGCCGCATTCGGCCTTGATGGGCAGGCCGTAATCCTTGATGATTTCCATGACGCGCCACCCATCGATGGCTTCCAGTTCATGTACAGTGCCTTGCTGGTCCGTAACAATAATCTTCATGCCGCACCCTCTCCGCCGCCGCGTACTTTGTAGATGTCCTGCATAAGATAGGTCAAACCCGCGCTCGCAACGATATTCTTGACCGTATCCGCCACAACCACGATCAAAACAAAAATGAACCCGACAATCGCACTGTCCCCCGCGATCTGTTTGAACAGGCCTTCCAGGAAACCAAAGCCTATCAGAAACGGAACCGCGCACAAAATCCACACACCGATCATCGGCAGGGATGTTAGATATCCGCGCACGGCATGCAGGTATTTTTCACCAGAAAGGTTGAGCGCGAGTGGAATATAAAGCCACGTCAGGCGGAACAACCAGACAAAGGAAACCAGTATCATGATCAACGCCACACCCGTTTGCGGCGGAATCGTTTCAGGGTCTTGCGATGGATCCGGCATCACCGTCATGATCGCGGCCATGATCCCGCCCAGCGCCATATTGATGAGGACATAAGAAACCACGCCGGACATCACACCCCGGGCACGCGTCCGTAACACGGCAAGGTCGGCTTCAAAATTCCCGCTCGGCCTGAACGGCCAGCGATGACCGAGCGTAATCAACCGCACAAAATGTGAAAGCATCCAGCCTTCGGCGAAATAGGCCGGCAGGAGGCAGAGTGTCAGGGCGATCTGGTTGCCCTGGAAGCCCATCGAAAAACCGGTCAAATAGCCGCCAATCTTGAGCAGCAACGGAACCATGGCCAAACGCACGAGATAATTTCTCTCGGCCCAGCTTATGCTGTATGCCTTTATAGTCGGGGCGATGATATCGAACTGGGCCATACCGGATATTAGGCGGCCTTGTCGTTCACGCCAAGCTTTTCCTGCAAGGCGGAAGACGATGTCGTGTATTGAAACCGCAGCTTCTTGTCCGGATAGACATAGCGGAACGCTTGCTGTGCCATAAGCGCAGCCTCATGAAATCCGGAAAGGATAAGCTTTAGTTTACCGGGATAATAGTTGATATCGCCGATCGAAAAGATTTGCGGCGTAGTGGTTTCGAATTTTTCGGTATCCACGGGAATAAGGTTTTCATGCAGATTCAAACCGAATTCTGCGATAGGGCCAAGCTTCATGGTCAGGCCGTAAAAAGCAAGCAACGTATCGCATTCAATCGCGAAGTCACCCTTATCCTTGTTGGATACGGCCACGCTTTGCAATTGCCCGTCCGCGCCATTCAGGCCCTTGACATCGGCGATGTGCAAATCCATTTGTCCGGCGGCCACCAATTCACGCATCTTGTTGACGCTGTCGGGCGCGGCACGGAAATCATCGCGGCGATGGATGAGCGCGACGCGCTTTGCAATTGGTTGCAGGTTCAATGCCCAATCGAGCGCGGAATCGCCGCCGCCCGCGATCAGAATATTTTTATCGCGGAACTGTTCCATCCTCCGCACGGCATAAAAAACGCTCTTGCCTTCATAGTCTTCAAGGCCCGGAATGGTCGGCTTTTTCGGGACGAATGATCCGCCGCCCGCGGCGATTACAACGACCGGCGCCTCGATCACGGTGCCTTCGGATGTCGTAAGTTGCCAGTTACCGTTGCTTAGTTTGTCGAGCTTTTCCGCCATCTGGCCGTAATGGAAGGTGGGGTTAAAAGGCGCAATCTGTTCCAGAAGCCGGTCCGTCAAATCCTGCCCCGTAATCACGGGCCAGGCCGGAATGTCGTAAATCGGCTTTTCGGGGTACAACTCGGCGCACTGACCGCCCGGTTTGTCGAGAATATCGACAAGATGGGCCTTCATATCCAAAAGGCCCAGTTCGAATACGGCAAAAAGGCCGACCGGCCCCGCCCCAATAATTATCACATCGGTCTTGTGTTCGCTCATAACGAGCTATAAATCTCATTGCGGAAGGATTTGTCAACCATGGCCCCAGAAACACCCTATAAAAACATCCGGAACTGGCTCTTTTTCACGGCCTTTATGGTTTTCACGATGGCGATTATCGGGGCTATCACGCGTTTGACGGAATCCGGCCTTTCGATGGTGGAATGGAAGCCCTTGATTGGCGCGATCCCGCCCCTCAGCCAAGAGGAATGGAATCGTGTGTTCGGCCTTTATCAAGCGACACCGGAATTCATCCATAAAAATAGCTGGATGGAACTGGAGGATTTCAAAAAGATCTTCTTCTGGGAATGGCTGCATCGCCTGTGGGGCCGCATCATCGGCCTTGTCTTTGCCTTGCCCATGATCTGGTTCTGGATAAAGGGACAAATCCCGGAAGGCTATAAGGTGAAATTTGTCGGCCTCCTCCTCCTTGGCGGTGCGCAGGGCGCGATGGGATGGTTCATGGTGGTCTCCGGCCTCAATGATGTTCCGGAAGTCAGCCATTACCGCCTTGCCGCGCATCTGGGCCTCGCGCTTTTGGTTTTTGTTCTGCTGCTCTGGATGGCATTCGATTTCGTCCCCAAAAAAACGGGGTCCAAGATCAACGGGACATTCTGTCAGAAGCGTCATGGCTGGATCACATTCGGCTTTATCGCGCTGACCATCATCTGGGGGGCATTCGTCGCCGGTAAAGATGGCGGGATGCTTTATAACACATGGCCGAAGATGGATGCGCACTGGATGCCACCGGAAGTGACGGCCAGCCTCTATTCCTTCCTGCACGATCCCGGGGCGCTGCAATTCTTTCATCGCTGGATCGCGATTGTCACAATGCTTGTCACGCTGTCCTTCGCATGGCGTATGAAGAACCCGCATATCGCCGGCATGGTTGTGTTACAGGTTGGACTGGGCATCGCGACGGTTTTGACACAGGTACATATCCATGTGGCCGCAACACATCAGGCAGGAGCTATTATCCTTCTTGGCCTGATGACAAAGCAATTGCATGATTTGCATCATAAGGATGTTTGAAACGCGATCTCCGCCTCCGGTAAGCACATATCCACCTCGCCAAGATAGATCACCATATTGAAGGCTCCGGCCAGTTCACCATTCTCATTATAAAGAGGCGTAGGAAACGGCAGGAAGCGGAAGGCTGTGTTATTTGGCCGCACAGCAACTGCCTCGACCCCCCGCAAAGTCTTTCCGTATCTGGCCGCCATCGCCATCGCGCACTCATCGCGCGGAATAAATCGTCCGCAAACAGTATAAAGGTCATAGTCGGCACACCATTTGTCACGCCCTTTAACAGGAATGCGGCCCCACAATATAACCGCAGCCCGGTTATAATAGATTATATCACCCGCACAATTCGTCGCGTAGATGGCCACCGGCAATTCATCGATTTGCGATGGGAAACTGTTGTCTGCCCCAAGGACCAGTTTATCCAGCCCGTATGATTTGATTAGGTTCTCCATAAAGTCACCCCGAAAGAAATTATTCCCCGAGATGAATATTAGATATTATTAATTAACGAATTATTACTACCAAAAATTGTATTTCAAACAATTCTTTCGCGCTGCAATATAGTCAGGAAATAATCCAAATAGGCAGTGACTGTCTTTTCTTTTGTAAATTCATAGAGATAACGTTGATGTCCTTTTTCCACGATCCTGGCGCGCAGGGCCGGATCGGCTCGCAGACGTTTAACGGCGTCGACCAGGGCGCCAACGTCATTCTTCGGTACCATCAGGGAATCCCCCCCATCCACACAGAACTGACGGGGTCCGTCCGCATCGGATACGATCACGGGCGTTCTTTCCGCCCAAGCCTGTGCAAAGACGGTCCCAAAAGGTTCAATCCTCGATACAAAGACGCAAATATCGCAGGCTCGTAACAAGGCCGATCGATCAGTGCGCCACCCCAGAAACCTGACGCGATCCGCAACACCGGACTCTTCCGCGAGCTGTTCCAGTTCGGCTCTGCTCGGCCCTTCCCCCGCCAGCCATGCATACACACCCGGCAAATCGGCAAGGGATTTAATGACCACATCGAGCGCCTTGCTCGGGTGAAGCCGCGCGAGAGTTAAAAGAACAGGCGCATCCTCCGGCGTATCAAGATCTGCCTTTGTGATGGGCGCCACAACATTTTCCGTTTCCGCAAAATTGTTGATGTGCAAAATCCTGTCTTCGGCAACACCGCCTTCGACCAGATGGCGTTTGATATCCGGCGTAATGGTGTTGAAGTAATCGGTGTTTTTAAAATGTTTCACTTTGTAATAACCGCCCAGACGCGAAACCACCAGATAACGCTGCGCCGATTTCACATCTTTCCAGTTCGGCGTTTTTTGCGCGGCGCGGCTCATCCATGTCTGGACAATCAAAGGCGAAAATTTCTTGATGATACGTCCCAGTTTCCATGGGGTAAAAACATCAAGAGGGCCGCCGAACGGCAGAGTATGCACCTTGATTCCTGCCGCCTCCAGACGCGGTACGCGCACCGGATTCGCGCGGGTCGCGACCTCGATCTCCATACCCGCTTCATGCAGTGCGACACACATGTCGACGAACGCGGTTTCCGCGCCGCCATGATCGTTGCCCGCCATAACCTGTAATATTTTCATGTGCTGTTACTGCGCGCTTTTGGAAAAGGATTTCCTTTGTTCGCCCTGTGACTTCTTTTCCCTGTCTACGCGGCTTTTAATGACACTTGGCGGTAACAGGGTATCTTGAAGCAATTTGATCATATCATCCTCGGTATCATCCATGCTTTCGACCAGCGCCTCGCATGCTTCCTTGCTCGATACCGGATCTTTCACCGTCATCTTATCACCGTATTCGAAGGCCTCGTCATTCAGCTTCAAAACTTTTTTAAATTCATTTCTATCGACAATCTCTTGCTTGTCGATTTCGGCATCGAGATTTTTGCGGGCCGTGTCGATTACCGGTTTTACCGCCTTTTTCCATTGATCAAAGCGCCCTTCGATACCCGCCTTCATATCCGGATTGGCCTTGGCGCACGATTTGACCGCATTGCCAATATCGCGCTCCACCACACCGATCACGCGTATGATCGAATGTTTTTGTCGCAAAATATAAATACTTTCCTTATCGGCTTGCGAAAGCGGATCGATGAGCGCGTTTTCGGCAGCGATCCATTTCGTGATCGGTGTGGATTTGGCTGTCTCCTTTTTTTCCGCCTCTTTCTTACGCACAACGGATTCCGGAGACTTTTTCTCCGGGGCCGGCGCTTCTTTGTCCGGGGGCGTTTCGGCCTTCTTGTCCTGCGCGAAGACAGGGGCGGCTATGAGGGACAAGGCCAGAATGGGAATCAGAAAACAGGGGCGGGTCATAGGCATATCCATCGAAAACGGGGCGAAATAATTGAACCGTATAATATATACACGGTAACACAAACCCATCCCACATGAAAAAAACCGCCGGACACAATGTTCCGGCGGCCAAGGGACGAAAACGCCTGCATACCCGGAGCATTTCGAAAGGGGGGAGATGATGCGGGGGCAACATCCTTCCGAAAAGGCAAACAGACGGGAATATGTATGGAAGAAAGCCCAGCGCCGCCCAAAAACCTGTGTGGGCAGGCCATGAAAGGACAGCCTGCAACCTCGCCCCATACAATTATTATGGTAACGATCAAAGATTAAGGGGTCTTAAAATATCTCTAAAATTTTAGGAAATCACACCATTTCAGGCGCGGCATTATCATGGTGGCCCGACAACCGGCGGCTTTGGCGGTAAAGATGGAATCCTATCACCGCGAAAATAAGGGCGGATGTTCCCGCGCCGGTCATCCCAACCATCGCATCACGCCTGTATGTGGCAATTGCCTTGTCTTTCTCACGCAGCATGCATTGTTTGAGTTCGGCCACATCAATTCTGATTTCGACAGTAGGTATCGCGGATTCCGGATGGATATGCATCAAGCGCTCGGAATTTTGATCCATAAGGCAAAACGCTTGATGGGATTTGTTGACGCCAGCTTGTTCGGAAGTCTGAAGAAATAAGGACCCGAGCCCGAATAACACGGCTACCATGACACACATGGCTGAAACCGTGAATATGACCGTAATTGCACAATTGCAAATTCTGGACATTTATATAACTTCCTAAGGAAAGCCTATACCTTCTGTAAATTAGGTCAACAAAAAACGCGGCCCAAAGGACCGCGTCTTGTCTATGCTTCTTTAAAAGATGGCCCTACTCCACCAGTCGGTTCCACCAGCCCTTTTTCTTCTTATCCGGGGCCTGATTGATTATTTCATATTCCTTTGGCGCCTGGGGGGCCGGCTGCGCATCGTTCGAAGCCGCAGACGGGCGGGAGGAGGAAAAGGTTGTTTCAATTGTGGATGAAGAGGCCACAGGGGCAGGCACCGTGGACGTTTCCGCCGCACCGGTAGATTCATCGCTGCTGCCTCTGTCCTCACGCGGGCGGCGTTCCCCGCGATCACGGTTGCCACGGCGGCCACGGCCACGCCCGCCGCGTTCCTTGCGCGGACGGTCATTGCCATTGTCATCGCCTTCCGCTTCGGCAGGTTGCTCCGCATCATCGGACGATTCGGCTATATCGGCGGCGAGTTGTTCATTCTGGTCCGAACCATCTTCGCCTTCTTCCGCACGGTTATCGCGCCCTCCACGGCGGCCACGGCCCCCGCGGCGGCCACGGCGGCGGCGCGGACGGCCTTCGCCTGAATCGTCATCACCGGATCCGGATTCATTCGTTGTTTCGGCCTCATCCTGATCGTCTTCGATTTCCTCTTCATCGAACGATCCTTCCGGCATCTCGACAACGGAAATTGCAGTTGGCAATTTGGCGGATGTTGCGGTGCGCGCCGTTGTTTCCAGCGTGAATTGCGTATTGGATAATGAATCATCCGTTACGATTGTAATCGCAAACCCGTAACGCTGTTCAATATCGTTCAAGATACGGCGTTTGTTGTTGAGGATATAAAGCGCGACCTTCGACGACATAGTCAGAATGATGTCGGCCGCTTTTCCTTTAATGCCTTCGGCTTCCAGCGCGCGGATAATCGAAATCGCCGAAAAATCAAGCGTTCTGACGCGGCCGGTTCCGGCACAATGCGCACAAACTTCCGTTTGCGCTTCGGCCAGCGACGGGTTCATACGCTGACGCGACAATTCCAGCAGACCAAAGGACGAAATGCGGCCAACCTGGATGCGCGCACGGTCCGAGGACAGGGCGTCGCGAAGACGCTGTTCCACCTTGCGATTGTTGCGGCGGTCTTCCATATCGATAAAGTCGATAACGACCAGCCCGCCCAGATCGCGAAGACGCAACTGCCGCGCCACTTCATCGGCGGCTTCAAGGTTGGTCTTCAGCGCCGTTTCTTCGATATGACGTTCTTTGGTCGCGCGGCCGGAGTTGACGTCGATCGACACCAGGGCTTCGGTCGGGTTGATCACCAGATAACCGCCGGAACGCAGATTGACTGTCGGCTCCCCGATATCGGCAATCTGATTTTCCACATTGAACTTATGGAAGAGCGGAATGCGATCGTTTTTGTATTCCTGAACCTTCTTCGCATGCGAAGGCATCAGCATCTTCATAAATTCTTTTGCCGTCTTGTACCCTTCTTCACCGGACACGTGAACATCTTCAATATCACGGGAATACAGATCGCGGATTGCGCGCTTGATCAGGTTTCCTTCTTCGTAAATCAACGAAGGTGCGGATGATTTCAACGTGTGTTCGCGGATGGTGTTCCAAAGACGCGTCAGGTAATCAAGGTCACGCTTGATTTCAACCTTGGTCCGCGCAACACCTGCCGTACGCAAGATGACCGACATGCCCTCCGGTACGGAAAGGTCATCGAGCATATCCTTCATACGCTTGCGATCTTTAAACGAGGCGATCTTGCGTGACACACCGCCACCGCGCGGGGAGTTCGGCATCAAGACGCAGTAACGGCCGGGCAGAGACAGATAAGTTGTGACGGCCGCGCCCTTGTTACCGCGTTCTTCCTTGCTGACCTGGATCAACATGATCTGGCCGCGCTTGATCACTTCCTGGATTTTGTAATTCTTGCGCATATTAAAGCGGAACGGACGATCCCCTTCAACGGAATCACCGCCGAGTGTATCGACACTCTGGTCATCATGTTCGGCACGGCTGTGGCGACCGCGACCACGTCCCTGATGGCGGCGGCCACGACCGCGACCGCGGTTGTTGTTGCGACGGCGATTGCCACTTCCTTCCCCGGCTTCCTCACCCTCAACAGCAGACTCTTCGTCATCGGATTCGGCGGATGCGTCCTGGTCCTGGTCTTCCAGCTGCTCGTCCTCTTCGTCGTCTTGCCCGGTACCATCCTCGGCAATCTCTTCCTCGTCCTCATCGTCAGGAGAGGTTGCAACATCCTCTTCTACTTCGGGGCCCTCAATGCGTTCGGCACGGTTTTCCATGGCGATAGGGGCGCGGCGCTCGTCGTCCTCCGCGTCCTCTTCATCATCCGCCTCTTCCTCATCTTCCTCGTCAAGGGGCTGATCTTCACCGCCAACCTCAACGATGGCCTCAAGCTCCTCCTCTTCTTCCTCCTCCTCTTCCTCGACAGGGGCGCCGGATTGCGCTGTGCGCTCCTCCAACTCGGCCTCGGCCTGCTCCATTTCCTCGTCATGCTCTTCCAGCTCGGCCATCTGGGCAGCCAGAAGGGCTTCGCGGTCGGCAACAGGAATGCGGAAATAATCAGGGTGGATTTCAGAGAAAGGCAGGAAGCCGTGGCGGTTTCCGCCGAAATTAACGAAGGCGGCCTGCAAGGAGGGTTCGACCCTTGTCACCTTGGCAAGAAAAATGCCGCCTTTAAGTTGTTTTCTAACCTTGCTTTCATAATCGAATTCGACAAGGCGGTTACCATCGACAATCGCAACCCGCGTTTCTTCAGCGTGTGTTGCGTCAATCAACATCGTTTTAGGCATGAGTAATCCTCCAGCGCCTGCGGCCTGACGTCCCCCGGGCGACCAGTGAAGGATGACGGCGCGAAGCGCCATAAATGTGAACGAATCCTGCCCTTTACGGGCTTGAAGACGGCTGCAACGGTATGGCCAACCTGAAATTTCCGGCCGGCCCCCTTTTTGCGCATTCTCACCGGCTTTTATAGCCTGGTGGCAGGACCTATATATCCGTTACAGCCAGCGAAACCTTTGAAAATAAACAACTTCACAACTACTGCTTGGCCGCGACGGGTCGCTTAAGGAAGACAATACACAGGTGGTGGTTAAGATACAATGTTAATTTGATGGGCCGGCGATGAAAAGATTGCATTGCGCGGTGTTCCTTGTATCCTGAAACCTGCTTCTAAATGTTTACGGAATCCATGATCAGACGTTTACTCTTATTTTTTCCGGTCCTTCTTCTTCTGACCGTACTGGCGGGCAGCATTGCGGCCGCACAAGCGGGGCTCAACGTAAATTCGCTACGGATCGGAACGCATCCGGACAAGACCCGTGTCGTGGTCGAACTCTCCCAATCCGCCGATTTCCGGGTTTTTTATCTTCCCTCGCCGCCACGCGTGGTGGTCGACCTGCCAAGTTTTGCATGGAATGCCGGCACCCAGACCTTTCCGGCGGACAGCCTCGTCAAGGCCGTTCGCCAAGGGCCGCTTCAGCCCGGAATTTCACGGATCGTTCTTGAAACCGATAATGCCGTCTCCTTGCAGAATGCCTTTATCATGCCCCGCGCAGGGCAAAATCCGGATCGTGTCGTAATCGATTTCACCCCGTCTGCCGGACATGTGGCGCAACAACGCAGTTTTGGCAGCCTTGGCACCATGCAGGCAGACAAGGGCCAGCCATCTGCCGCGCCGCCTGCCGCCGTGACCGCATCCTATACCAACGAGACGCATGTATTACGCCTGCCCGAAGGCAAGTCCCAAACCGTCCCTCCTGTAAAACCCGTACCCACTGCCACTGTTCCGGCCGCCCCCGTTCCGGACTTCAAGGGGAAAAAGCCGTTGATTGTGATCGACCCCGGCCATGGTGGACAGGATCCGGGCGCCTTATCCGCAAGCGGCCACCGCGAAAAGGATGTCACGCTGGCCGCCGCCAAGGACCTGAAGACATATCTGGAGAATACCGGCCGCTACAAGGTTCAGCTAACCCGTGACAAAGATGTCTTTATCAAGTTGCAGGACCGCGTCAAAATCGCCCGTCGTTACGGGGCGGACCTCTTCATCTCCCTGCATGCCGATTCGATTGACAAACCGGGGGTACGCGGTGCCTCCATTTATACACTCTCCAACACGGCTTCGGATGCCCAGACTGCCAAACTTGCAGCCCGCGAAAACCGCGCCGACCTGATTGCCGGTGTCGATCTGTCGCATGAAGACAAGGAAGTGGCGGATATCCTGATTGATCTTGCGATGCGCGACACTATGAATCAGTCCAAATTCTTCGCCAACACGGTTGTAAAAAAGGCCGACACGCACGGTATTGATCTTCTGGAGCGCCCGCACCGTTATGCGGGCTTTGCTGTTCTCAAGGCCCCTGATACGCCTTCCGTCCTGATCGAGATGGGCTT
>CBFGQF010000029.1:0-13572 GCA_965650865.1 uncultured Alphaproteobacteria bacterium
GCCTCATTCCCAAGAAGAGGGGGTGTTAAAACCCTCCGGTGTACCGTACGGTCACTCCGAAAAAGGCAATTGGGACAATAACTTGTAGAAAATAAAAGGAAATAGCGATGAGCGATAAACGCCCAGAATCCAAACACAAAATCGACCGCCGCCTTGGTGTAAACCTGTGGGGCCGTCCGAAATCTCCGTTCAACACACGTCAAACAGGTCCTGGTATGCACGGCGCCCGCCGCGGCAAGCCGACAGATTACGGCGTTCAGTTGATGGCAAAGCAAAAGCTGAAAGGCTACTACGCCAACATCGGCGAGAAAAAATTCCGTCGTTACTATGAAGAAGCCGCGCGCCTGAAAGGCGACACGGGTGAAAACCTGATCGGTCTTTTGGAATCCCGTCTGGATGCCATCTGCTACCGCGCGAAATTCGTACCGACAGTCTTCTCCGCTCGTCAGCTTGTGTCCCACGGCCACGTTCTGGTCAACGGCAAACGCGTGACAATCATCTCCTACCAAGTAAAACCGGGCGATGTTATTACGCTGAAAGACAAATCCAAACAGATGGCTCTCGTTATCGCTGCCGGTGAATCGGCTGAGCGCGATGTACCTGAGTACATCGAAGTAGACCACAAAGCAGGCAAAGCAACGTACCTCCGTACGCCGAAACTGGAAGATGTTCCATATCCGGTTCAAATGGAACCGCACCTCGTGGTCGAATTCTACTCCCGTTAATCGGTATAGACACCAAATTCAAAAGCCGCTCTTCGGAGCGGCTTTTTCTTGCTTTGTCATCTTGAAAGAAGTGAAGGATCCTTTGAGTTTCCCCGCTGTGCTCAGAATGGCAAGAGAGCTATCGTCTCCGACTTTCGAGGAGCACTTTGATGATGCCATGGAAAGTCTTTATTTCCTGTGATGTCATCTGCGAACGGGAAAGCATGTTGCGAATGTTGATCATCACAGTCGGCTGCATCTCTTTTGTGCGGAAAAATCCCCCATCATCGAGATTTTGCTCAAGACGTTTTACAAGATTGTCGAATTCTTCCTGCGGCGCCGGAAGGTTGTCCGGATCAATCGGCATCGGCAGATGCGGCTGCGCCTGATACCATTCATAGGCGCATAGCAATACGCCCTGACCGAGGTTGAGCGACGAGAAATCCGGATTGACCGGGATGGTGATGATGGCATGCGCCTGCGCAATGTCGTCATTCTCAAGGCCCGTGCGTTCACACCCGAAAAGATAGGCGCATTTCTGGCCTTCCGCGCCGCGGCTATGCACATCTTCCGCTGCCTCCCGCGCCGTCATGACGGGTTTGACCATATCGCGCGGGCGGGCCGTCGTTGCGTACACCTGATGACAGTCGGCAATTGCATCCGCCGTCGATGTATAAACCTGCACGGGCGGCATTTTATCGAGCGCGCCGGCGGACATGGATTGCGCGCGGTCATTCGGCCAGCCATCACGGGGATTGACGATGCGCAGTTCTTCCAGCCCGCAATTGAGCATAGCGCGGGCGCAGGCGCCGATATTTTCGCCCATCTGGGGGCCGACAAGAATGATGACGGGTTTCATGCTGCCTTTTTAAGCAAACGTTCCTTGACTTTTTCAGGGCCGAGCAGGGGTAGCAGTACCGGAAGTTCCGGACCATGTTCCATGCCAGTCAGCGCGACGCGGATCGGCATGAACAATTCCTTGCCTTTCTTGCCGGTTTTTTCCTTCACAGAATTGATCCATGTCGTGAAGGTGGTTTCATTCCATGGCGCGGGCGGCAATAGTTCGGCAGCGGCCGCTGTGAAGGCTGGGTCCGCAATATCGGCGGTCACAGGATTATGCGTGACATTCCACCAGTCTTTGATGTCGGAAAGTTTTTGCAGGTTCGGGCGGACGGCATTCCAGAAATGCTCTTCCACTTCGCCCATGCCAAGTTCGGCAAGGCGAGGCACGATGTCTTTGAATTCCGTCGCATGAAGAATTTTCGCGTTCAGGCGGTAGAGTTCTTCCAGATCGAATTTCGGAGTATTGCGCGAGAATTTTGTCAGGGAAAAACCTTCAATCAATGGTTCCAGTGATGTGAAAGGTTCGATGGGATCGGAAGACCCCAGGCGGCCCATGAGAGAGACAAGGGCCATCGGCTCCAGCCCTTCTTCTTCCTTGACGCCTTTGACGGAAAGGGAGCCAAGACGTTTGGACAATTTGCCGCCTTCCGCATCGGAAATGAGGGGCAGGTGCGCAAATTGCGGCATGAAGGGCTTGCCTTCGACCTGCGCAATCGCTTCGAACATCTGGATGTGACAGGCCGTGTTCGACACATGGTCTTCACCGCGCACGATATGCGTGATGTCTGTGTCGTAATCGTCAATGACGGAGCACAGGTGATAGAGCGGGCGGCCATCTTCGCGTATAACGACAGGGTCCGACATTTCACGGTCTTTGAACAATACTTCACCGCGCACAAGGTCATTCCATTGTGTCGGGCCATCGTTGAGAAGGAAACGCCAGTGGGGTCTGCGGCCTTCGGATTCGAATTTCGCTTTTTCGGCATCGGTCAGTTTTAGAGCCGCGCGGTCATAGATGGGCGGCACACCGCGAGAGAGCTGCGTCTTGCGTTTCAGGCCCAGTTCGTCCGCCGTCTCATAACAGGCATAGATACGGCCCGATGCTTTCAGTTTTTCGATGACGACATTATAACGGTCATTGCGGTCTTTCTGATTGAAGGTCTGGTCCCACGTAAGACCCATCCATGTCATGCCGTCCTTGATCGCGTCTTCATATTCCTTCGTTGACCGTTCCGTATCCGTGTCGTCAATACGGAGCAGGAAATGCCCCTTCATCGCTCGACAAAACAGCCAAGTAACGATTGCTGTACGGGCGTTCCCGACATGGAGATAGCCGGTTGGGGACGGGGCAAAACGGACGCGGACGGACATAGAGATCGCTTTCTGTGGTAAATGACCCTTTTCAATAAGGGATTTGGCCGGTTTTTTCAATATAATCGCGCAAGACTTATTGACATAAGGTTTAAACGGAGGCAAAAAACCTGATCAAGGGAAGAGTAATATGATCATAGATGATACAGATGTTAAAACAGTCGGGACTGCAGACGGGGCCGCGCCTGAAAAAAAGACGAAACGTCCGCCAATGTACGATGTCATTGTTCACCAGAAGAATGCCAACGGAAAAGTTAATTCGTGCGTTGCTTGTGTGATTACAGACATTTTTAACAAGCATCCTATTGAGGCGATTGCCCACGCGGCTGTCGCTTGTGTGGATGGTAAGGATGTTGTTTTCACTTCCACCCGCGAAGCGGCTCAGGAAAAAGCCGAAGAGGCCGGCGCGGAGAAGAAGAAGCGCGGAATGATTTGTGGTTTCAAATTACGCAATGTAAGTTTTACAGCCGAGCCTTCGCCTTAACCCTTATATCCATTTGTAATCGGATAACGGCGGTCGCGGCCAAAGGCGCGGGTGGTGATTTTTGGCCCCGGGGCGGATTGGCGGCGCTTGTATTCGGCAATATCCAACAGACGATTAACCTTTTTCACCGTCGCTTCATCAAACCCGTCTTTGATCAGATCGGCCACACCAAGATCATCTTCGATCAGACCTTTTAGAATGGCGTCGAGAACATCGTAAGGCGGCAGGCTGTCCTGATCCTTTTGGTTGTCGCGTAGTTCGGCCGTCGGCGCCTTGGTAATGATCCGTTCCGGTATTACGGGCGACAATGTGTTGCGCCAGCGAGAGAGTTCATAGACATGGGTTTTGTAAATGTCTTTAAGAACATTAAAACCGCCGCACATATCGCCATACAGCGTGGCATAGCCAACCGCCATCTCGCTTTTATTTCCTGTGGTTAGAACCATCGAACCGGTTTGGTTGGAAAGTGACATGAGAATAAGGCCGCGCACACGCGCCTGCATATTCTCATGCGCAAGACCGGATAGGTTTGGAATCGTTCCTTCATAGGCCTTCATTACAGTATCGATTTCGATGATTTCATAGGGCACGCCAAGCGCTTTGGAGCATTCCTGTGCGTCCTCAAGACTCTCTTGCGATGTAAATGGTGAGGGCATCATGACGCAGCGGACTTTGTCCGCACCTATGGCATCGGCGGCGATGACGGCGGAAAGAGCGGAGTCGACCCCGCCCGACATGCCGATGATGATGCCCGGAAATTTATTCTTTTCTATGTAGTCGCGAAGACCAAGTTTCAGGCAATCATAAACGGCCTCTAAATCGGATGGTTCTTTGACGCTTTGCCCGATAGCGCCGACATAGGACTGGCAATACGGCGCCTGAAAAATCTTGTGGCCTTGCGCGTTATAAGCCATCGACCCGCCGTCATAGACAAGGTCGTCCTGCCCGCCGACTTGGTTGACATACAGAAGTGGCAGGCCTGTCTCCTTCACACGGGATGCAACAATGTCGTGGCGGCGTGCCCGTTTTGTTGTGGCGAAAGGCGATCCGTTGGGGGAAAGAATGATTTCCGCGCCATTTTGTTTCAAATGGGCCGTCACTTCGGGGAACCAGATATCTTCGCAAACAACGATCCCGAGTGTATGTCCTTTGAATTCCACGGGGGTAGGCAACGGGCCGGGTTTGAACACACGCCATTCATCGAACACGCCGTAATTGGGCAGGTTCTTTTTCAGTGTGATGTGTTTTATGTTTTGGTTTTCGACAAACAGCGCAGCGTTGTACGCCTTCCCATCGACCACCCACGGCGTTGTGAGGATATAAGCGGCGCTGCTTTTATGGTTTTCGATGAAGTGGCGCGATTGTTCCATGCAATCGCGCAAGAAAGATGGTTTTAAAACCAGATCTTCAGGCGGATAACCGCAGACGACCAACTCAGGAAAGACGACGAGATCAAAGTCGTTGCATTGTGCCAGCGCATTACGGACAAGATCGAGATTGTGCGTAATATTTCCGACAATCGGATTGATTTGCGCAATCGCGATTTTCAGATCGCCGATCATGTCGCCTTCATTGTCTTTAATTCATCGGCCACGAGGAATGCCAGTTCCAATGCCTGGTTGGCATTGAGACGGGGATCGCATGCCGTGTGATAACGGGATGATAAATCTTCTTCGGTTACATCATACGCGCCGCCGATACATTCGGTCACGTTCTGGCCCGTCATTTCGAAATGGACGCCGCCGGCATGGGTTCCTTCGGTGCGGTGAACGGTGAAAAAGTCGCGCACTTCGGACAGGATATTGTCAAACTTGCGTGTCTTATATCCTGTCGATGATTTCTCGGTGTTGCCATGCATCGGGTCGCAAATCCACGCGACCGTGCGGCCTTCTTCCTTCACACGGCGGACGAGCGGGGATAGTTTGTCGATGACTTGCCCAGCCCCCATACGCGCGATGAGGGAGAGACGCCCAGGTTCGTTTTCCGGGTTGATGGTGTCGATCAGGCGGATCAACGTATCCGGATCAAGGCTCGGCGGGCATTTCAACCCGATCGGGTTTTTAATCCCGCGGACGAATTCGACCTGCGCACCCTCGGACTGGTTTGTGCGCGCACCAATCCACAGGAAGTGGGCGGATGTGTCGTACCAGTCGCCTGTCGTGGAATCCACGCGTGTCATCGCCTGTTCATAGGGAAGAAGCAGGGCCTCATGGCATGTAAAGAAATCCGTTTCACGCATCGATGGGACGTTCGCGCCCGTTACGCCGCAGGCCCGCATGAAGGCGAGGGCACGGTCGATTTCGGCAGCCATCGCTTCATATCGTTCGGTCAGGGGACTGTCTTTCACGAAATCAAGATTCCAGCTATGGACCTTTTGCAGATCGGCGTACCCACCTTGGGCAAACGCGCGGAGGAGGTTGAGCGTTGCCGCCGCCTGATTGTAGGCACGGACCATTCGTTGTGGATCGGGAATACGCGATTCCGGCGTGAAATCGAAACCGTTGATAATATCACCACGATAAACGGGAAGGGTCACATCGCCTTTCGTTTCATTGTCATCGGAACGCGGTTTGGCAAACTGTCCCGCAACGCGGCCCATCTTCACAATCGGCATGGTGCCGCCATAGGTCATGACGATGGCCATCTGCAAAAGAACGCGGAACGTATCGCGAATTTTGTTCGCGCTGAATTCCGCGAAGCTCTCGGCACAATCACCGCCCTGGAGGACAAAGGCATTTCCCGCCGCGACATTCGCAAGCTGGGATTTCAAATTGCGCGCTTCCCCCGCAAAGACGAGCGGCGGCATGGCGGCGATGACGTTTTCGGCCGCCTGCAGCGCGGCTTCATCCGGATAGGCCGGAAGCTGTTTCGCCGGTTTGTCTTTCCATGTATCGGGGGCCCAGTTCTGCGTCATTGGTCATTCACTCAAAATCATTGAAATTAGTCCGTTTGTTGTAAGCCAAAGGGGCCGGAAACTGCAAGGATTCTCTCTAACATCAGCCGCTTATGTAATCCAGCGACGGTGGAGCCAGAGCCACTGGGCAGGGTTTTTACGGATATGGGTTTCCAAACGCCTGTGCGCCGTGGCGAGAACGTCTTCATCATTGCCCGCGGCATCAATCGGTGTGTCTATGACGATACGAAAAGATGCGCCTTTGAGGCGTTCAACCCAGACGGGGACAATCGGGCAGCTATATTTACGGGCGATTTGTGCAAAAGAGGGGCTGGTCATGGCGGGGTGCCCAAAGAAATCCGATGCGATACCCTGGTTATATTTTTGATCGAATAAAAGAACGATTCGTCCGCCATCATGCATGGCCTTTAATATATCCCGAGATCCTTTGGTTGACTTTGGTGTGTAAAGTCCCTGTTCGCCGGGGTCCCGTGCGCGTTCCAATAAACGGGCGACATAAGGATTGTTCGGCTCACGGTATATCGCCGTCACGGGAAGGTTGATACGGTGATTGAAATAAAACGGCATGACTTCCCAATTGGCAACATGTCCGCCGATAATGACGTAAGAGGGGGGCAGCGATTTTAAATGTTCCTCACCCACAATTTCGGCTTTCATGACAAGTTCGCCTAGATGCGGATATTCCGCCATGACGCGGCCAAGATTATCCCACATATCATGCACGATGGCATGGCGCTCTTCCTCGCTTTTATCAGGAAAAGATTGCGACACGTGTTTCAGCGCCTTACGGGATGCGGCAAGGCGTGGGCCGACGGTCCTGCCAACCCATCCACCGCAAGCCGATGCCATCTCCGCAGGCATCATTTTAAAAATGAAAAAGGCAAGGCCCAATAATGCGGCCTCTAGCATATAGCGTATTTTTTTCATTTGAGAGCCTTCAGCATTTGTATGACGGCGTCAGGGGTTTTGAATGTCAATTCGATAGGCAGAATTTCAATCCCATCGCGAAGGGATACAGGAATGCGTACATAATCTTTGGCGGTTGTAATTAATGTCCGGTGCGCCGCCATTTCTTTCAGGCAGAGAATATCTGCATCGATGTATGGATGATGATCGGCATAGGGCAGGAAACCTTCAACCTTCAACCCAAGATCAACAAGTTTCTTTTTAAATTTATAGGGATCGCCAATTCCCGCAAAACCGAAATATGGTTTGGTTTTATCGGGAATGGTTTTTGCCGTGACAATCGCCTGAAATATAGGTTTTTTATAGGGCATGTCGCCTTCGCCAATCTGCACGATAGCGGCAACGCGGGGCAGCGCATCGGATAAAGGCTCACGAAGCGGGCCTGCGGGTAACAATTTGCCATTGCCAAGCCCTTGCGTTCCGTCAATCACGAGCAGGCTGAAATCTTTTACCAAAGAATTATTCTGCAATCCGTCATCCATCAGGATAAGGTCTGCGCCGATTTCTTCCGCCAGTTTTGCCCCTGCCGCACGGTCAGCGGAGATGATCGTCGTGGTCATGGCGGCATGGAGAAGGGCCTCATCGCCCACATCACGATAGGTATGTTTTTGCGGATCAACGACGAGGGGGCCTTTGTAAGACCCGCCATAACCGCGCAGGAGCACGACCGGTTTTTGATATAAATTGTCGAATGTCATCAGATTTAGAACAGCGTGAATGGTCGGTGTTTTACCGCTGCCGCCCGCAACGATGCCGCCAATGCAGACAACCGGAACTTTTGCCTTATAGGGTTTGGTTAGCGCCCATTTGATTCTGTGCGCTATGTAATAAACGCAGGACAGTGGGGAAAGCAGCGCCGAAGCTGCGCCGTTTTTCTTCCAGAAGGATGGAGCCTTACGCAGCATCCTTCGTCTCCAACGTGGCAAGATACGGTTTCAGGTTTGACATGACGATGTCTATGACATGCGATTTTTCGGCTGCGAAGGAGGCCGATTTTTCCTGCAATGTCTTCAGTGCTTCTGGGGAGGTGAAAAGTTGCAGAAGTGTCTGGTATAGTTCATCTTCGGTTTTCACCTGCCGTGCCGCACCGTCCGCAAACATATCATCGAACATCTGCTGTTGATATTGCACATTCGGTCCTGTCAGGACTGCACAATTCAGTTGCGCGGCCTCGACCGGATTGTGTCCGCCGCCTCCGTCGAGGCTAAACGACCGGCCAATCAAGGCAACGGGCGCAAGGCTATAAAACAGACCGAGTTCGCCCATGGTGTCGGCGATATAAATTTTGTCGATATCGCGTGGCGGCACATGGCCTTCGCCGCGCAGGGAATAGGACAGACCGGCATCTTCGCATATGCTTGCAATGTCATGCCGCCTGTCGATATGCCGCGGTACGATAATGGTCAGAAGTTCTGGCAAGGCTTGTTCAAGACGTTGATGCACGCGGCAAGCCAATGTTTCCTCGCCGTTGTGGGAACTGGCATAAACCCAGACGGGCCGTCCCGCAATACAGGCCTTCAAGGCGGATAGGGATTCTGCACTAAACGGAAGGGGGGCCGAGCTGTATTTCAAATTACTGGTCGTTACCACATTCTGCGATCCAAGATCACGGTAACGGGATTCATCCATCGTTGTTTGTGTCATGATGACGTTGAATGTGGAAAGCGTTTCGCGGATGAGACCACGCGCCAGTTGCCAGCGGGCGAAAGAGCGTTCCGATAGGCGGGCATTGATCAGCGCCGCAGGAATGTTCCTGCTCCGCACGGCCTTTAATAGATTGGGCCAGAGTTCGGATTCCATCCAGAGGGTGAGATCGGGTTTCCAGTGATCGAGAAAATCAGCAACCCAGTCCGGGTGATCGACCGGGATGAATTGATGAAATGCGAAAGGCGGCAGGCGTTTTGCCATCAGGGCGGCGGATGATACAGTCCCCGTCGTCACCATGATGTGCGTGCCCGGATAGGCTTGACCGATGGCATCGATCAGGATGAGAGTAGACTGGGCCTCCCCCACGCTTGCCGCGTGTATCCATACAAGCGGGCCACGGGGGCGGGGGCGGCCGGCAATGCCACGCCGTTCACCCATGCGCCCTGCATCTTCCTTTCCCGCCTTAAGCCGCCGCTTCAAAAGCGCATTGATGGCCGGTTTTCCGGCGCGGAGCAGGGTTTCATAAATGGTCAGAAGGCCGGACATGGACGGATTATAAAGCTTTTCTATTCATTTGTTATTTTCACGGTATACTGGTTATGGATAGCCAGAGTTTCCGCCTGTAAAGGTATAGGCGGTTTTGGCGGAAAGGCAAAGATTTATCCATGGTAAAACAGGAGCAATCCGCGGGAAAACGCCGGAAAATCCTCGATCAGGCCATGGAAGTCCTGCGCGAGACCAGAGCCAAAATCGACCCTGAACTTTTATCCGCGATGAAAGAAAGAATATCCGCCGCCGGCCTTGCGGGGCCTGTTGAACCCAAAGGCGCGCAAGGGAAAAAAGGCGTATATTCGGCAGGAGATGTCGATGGCCTGAGCGTAAAAAAGGTTTCCCATCCCAAAACATCCGCCGGAAATGCCGCCGCCGCCTATGCCGCGCAGCAGGCTGCCAAACCCGCCGAAACGAACGTCACGACATCAAAGACGGCGATGGGACCGGAAATGGTTCCTGTTGACCGCCAGAAGGTCGCCGCCATCGTCATGGAATATATGCGCCTTCGTGAAGAGAAGAAGCCGGGGCATTAGAGTTTCTTATTCTGCTTGGCCTGTGCCATTCCCGGGTGTAGCAAAAGATCCACCGCCGCGTCCACCACCGCCTATGGCCTGACACTGTCCGGAACTGCCGGATTTCACATACACGCATCCCGGGTTCGTGCAAACGCCATCGGCATAGGTGCCTTCTGTTTCAATCACGGTTACACCTGTATAGATCGCATTGCCGCATTGGCCGGGTTCAACCTTCTCACGTACATCCTGATAGGCCTGAACCAGCGGAATGCTGAAATTGTAAAATTTGTTCATAGTGCCAAAACTGTTTTCGTTGCGGGATTTGCGGTACGCATCGACCCAGGTGTTTTGATAGACCTTGAACGCGCTGGTACAGGCGAGGGCAGTCGGATATTGGCGTGTTTCATTGATGGTTTCATAGCCTTGTATGTCTTCGCCGCCATCATGGCCCTTCAAATTAATAAAAGGATAAAACCCATCGATATCTTCGAAATTGTTGTTATGGATGAAGTTCATGCATTTGGCGGCCTTCCACACGGCGCTCATGACGTTGCAATTGTAGGTGCCTTTGCCTTGCAATGACGTTTGATAAGCGCCCAGTCCTGCGCTTGCGCCCAGATCATTGCCGCGGTCACCAAGCATCGAAAAACTTGCGCCATCCGCGCCAAAATTAGACTCCATATATGTTTTCATGGAATCCAAGACGACCGTTTTAATGGCATGGTCCATCCCGTTCGGCGAACCCCACGGAATAATTTCTTTCCCATCCCAATAGGTCGTGTGGGTGAAGAGCACGCCGCCATATTGCGCCGCATGTTCGGCAAAATGGTCGAAACAGGTATAGGCCAGAACGCTGTCCGGTTTGAAGATCAGGTTCTGGTTTTGCATGATTTCCCGCTCCGTTTCCATACGGGCGCGCATTTCCATCGTTTGCCATACTTGTGTATCACAAGTTTGCGGGGCGATTCCGCCGCCTGATGTCGTCTGGGCGCAGGATTGATTGTCTGCCGGGAAGGCGACGAACAGCGCGGCCAAGGTCGCAATGGTTAATCCGTATCGCATAATCATGGCGTTTCTTCCCTTATCCATTTCCCTATAATACCCAAAAAAGCCTTTGTTTGGCAAACCCTGCTGTTTCATGGCTATTGTCCCTGTCTCATGCCTTCCTGCATTTCCAAATACGAATCAATAACGGGGTCTCCGGTTCTTTCGACCGGGGCTGGCTCCTCGGCTTCCGGCTTTTCTAAAACACAGGAGCCTTTTCCGTCTTCATCCACGACAAAGGTGCATCCGGCCGTGAGGCAGACGCCATCGGCATGTTGTTTCTCGCTTGAAACGACATTCGGGTCGCGCATTGATCCCATAACACCTTCAAGATCATCGATGTCTGCGTTGTCCATGGCGGCGATTTCTGCGTCCGTGAATTCTCCAATCTCGCGGCGGACCACCGTCACCCCGGTCGGGACGGGCGGGGCGCATTGGCCGTCATCGCCGGGGAACAACCGGTCGACATAGCTATCCACCTTATCAAATTTAACCTGTTTTCCTTTGGCCGTATCAATCATCGCCTGTGTGATACCCGTGTTGTTGCAGGCGTAGCCTTCGGGAAACTTGCGCGGGTCGTTGCCGATCAGATCTTCGAACTTATAGAACATCTGTTCATCATCGGCGTTGCGGCATTTTGCCATTTGCCAAACCTGTGCCATTACACCGCAACCCGCGTATGATTGGTCTTCAGTATGGGCATGATCGCCATGGTCCGTATGTGCTGTTGTCTCTGTCCCACCGAGAAAATCGTGACCGAAGAAACTGCGCATCCATATTTCATATGGAGACAATGCAACATTAACGATTGCTCCATCCAATGAATATTCACCGAGTTCTTTATTCACAGTTACGGTTTTGCCGATGATATCAACTTCGACATTTACCCATCTTTTTGTTTCGCTGAAGATCGGTCCTAAATCTTCGCGCACATGGTCTATCTGGTCTGTCAGGCAGGAGTAAGCCATCACGCTGTCGGGCTTGGCGATATAGGTCTGGTTTGCAATCATTTCACGCCGTGTTTGCAAAACCGATTGGTTCACCATAGCCGTCCATGTGTCGGTGGCGCAGCCCGTCACTTCGTTATCGGTATCAGTTGATGGTGTAAGGTTCGGTGCTGTGCCCGGCGGCAGTATGGGTACATCTGGAGTATCTTCACTGATATCTACAACAATTTCGGTTCGGCCATCTTCGTCGGTCACAATATAATAACCGCCGCCAGGTGGCAGGGTGATAGTGCCACCAGATCCATTCGGAATTGTTCCTCCACCCGATCCCGGCGGAACGTAAGTTGCACTTCCTCCGGATGTGTTTGGCGTTTTTCCGCCGTCTTTACCGGCAAGCCCATTCAAAATATTATTGGCTTCATCGATAAGCTGTTGGCGAACAGCGGGATCGCAAAGATCTTTGCCGATCGCTCCTGAACTCAAGGTTTCACCTTTAATGCCATCACCATCCATATCGATATCAACAAGCTGCCCTTGAGCATTGTATTCACGCTCAATAACAGGCTCAGCTGGTACGGATGCCCCTTGAGGGCCACCTAACCTGATTTCAAAATGGAGGTGCGGGCCGGTGGAGCCGCCCGAATTACCGGTAAGGGCAGTTTGTGTTGCGGCATCGCATTTGCTTAAGTGAGCGTAAATGGCGGTAACATCACAATCATAGTCAACCTCTGCATAGCTTCCAAATCCATCCGGATCGTTTTTGCAGCGAAACCCTTTTATACCGGTGCCAACATTTACGGGTGTACCAATAGGCCCCTTATAATCAATACCCTTGTGCGGTTTTAGGACTTTATGTATCGGGTGCATCCTTATTTTGAAGCTGCTGTTCGGTTCCCATCCCACCGGCCTTTGGAATACCACAGCAGCATAGACAATCATGGCGGGGAAACATGCCATGAAAAACGCGAGCGCAATGAGTGTGCCCAAATTACGCGGCGTTGGGTTTTTTATGTATTGCTGTTCCCCTGACCCCTTCAATTTCATGGTGCCACCGGCCTGTACTCTTTGTGCTTGGGATCATAGGAAAATTCTTCGAACTGTTTTTCCTGTTGAGGCAGTGAATAGACCTCAAGCGTGTAATAGCCGTTCAGGATGCGTTTGCCCTTGTTGACCTTCCACCCGTATAGGACGCCCAGAGTAATAGCCTCTGTGTCGCCAATCTCGATGACATAGTGGGGGCAGAGCGTTCCGAGATTGCAGAACTTACCGGTCTCTTCTTCCTCTTCCGTGGGGAAGACTATGATTTCGGGCAATGAGTCCTGATTAAGATTGACCTGTGCCATGCCAATTAGGGGGCGGGGGTTAAAACCGAGTTTGCCTTTGTAAGTCGGCTCCATAGCCTTCAGTGCTATTTCATAGGCCGGATCGTTCGAGGCATATACGAATTTGTATGGGATGTTCCAGCCAAGTGGATTCTGACTGGCGATAAACGGGATAAAGCCATCCTTGTCGGGGATGGGGGCCGTTTCCTGCGCAATGGCAACAGGGGGGCAACCGGCCGCCGCCACGGCCAGCCAGAAGGTCA
>CBFGQF010000030.1:0-13394 GCA_965650865.1 uncultured Alphaproteobacteria bacterium
CTTCGGGCGCGATGAGGATGGTGCCGGAGATGCCGTTTTCATCGCATGTGGCCTTGAGCTCCGCCTGCAACGCGGGCAGATCGGTCAGGGCGACGAAACGGTACAGGGCGGCGACATTCCAGTTCATGGGCCTTTCTATAGTGCGATTGGCCGGAAATTGCAATATTTGCGAATGTAAGGCGCGGCTTTGCCGCGATCTTTCCAGGTCCTGGCTGGTTGAGCCTGTCTGCGGCAGGCCGCGGGGATGACGAAGGTGGTGCAAGAGCCCGTTATGAGGCGCTCCCCCCTCTAATCCCCCCGCAGGCGGGGGGAAGCGAACAATGTGAGCAGGGGGGAGTTTTCCCGTCATGCCCATTTCAGGAGTCTGTTGTTTTAGGGGCTTCAATAGTTCGTTTTCGGGTTTCGAGAATTTTTTTATCTTGTCCAACTGGGCCCGTTTCTGCGCAAGCCTTTGTAATTTCTCTTCAAATGAGATCGAACGATTGAGAGCCGTCAGAAAGCGGGCATTGAGATACAGAAAACGGCGCAGCGATCTGGTCGGGGCATCGTAAAGCCCATGTTTGTAGGAATTTGCAGCGGATTTCGCTTTGCCTTCGGGCGTTTTCGGCCCTGTGGATTTTTCCCAGATTTTGCGGGCCCGCATCATGGCGGATTGTTTGGCGCGGCGCTCTGGCGACCATCCAGAGAATGCGCGCGGTTTTCGGATTGGTTTGGGAACGGGATTTGCCATGAGACATTATAGGATATTATTCCTATGATGTCAATCTTTATTATGGCGTTAGCGCATCGATTATGAGGGCGGATGTCGCGATGTGGAAACGGTTTTGATATTGCTCGTCTATCTGTTCGCGCGGGAGGTTGTACACGCCCCTACGTTGTTCCCTTTTTTGACAATTATGCGCCATCCAGCGGGCATAGTAATGGTATCCTGCATTGGTTTGGTCCGGAATATCGATGCAATCACCCACGGCGACGATGTTGTAACGGTTTGAAAGAATGCCGTCCTGAATGGTTTCGCCAACGCAGTAATCATGGTGCAGGCCGGTGATAAGAAGCGTGTCTTTTCCCTTCGCCTGTAGGTGGTTATGCAGGGGCCATGAGGGGAGATAAAAGGCGGAGTCGTGGTTTTTGACGATGAGCGGATCTTTTTCATCGGCACCGATGCCATCCAGAATATTGTGCCCCGTTTCACATTCCCCCGCAATATGCCCTACATCCGCGCGGGCATTTTGCATCTTCATGTTTCTGTACGCATAAGCGACCCAGATATTTTCGACGTCGAGTGCGCGCAGTGAGGTAGAGAGTTTTTTTACGGCTTCGCACAGCGCCTCAGTGGGGGAAAAGCGACGCTGCATATCGATATGTACAGCAGCGAGCCGGTTTTCGCGCCATGCGGATAGAAGGGTTTCATGTGTACGGGGATGGAGCTTGCTCATGCAACCAAAGACCGGATGCTGACAGGCCCCGGCGGCAAATAAGGTTCTATTCTTTCCGCCCCGTCCACAGACGTGCGGGGCTTTGGCGTGCGCGATTTGTGGAGATAGGGCAGGATATCGTCGCAACGCGCAATCGCAAACTGGCTGCGCATAAGTTTCGGGTCTTCGCTAAGCGTTGCGACACCCTTGTAAAAATCCTTGTAATGTTCGGCCGCCGGAATATTGATGCAGTCCGCCACGGCGACAATCGTGAATTTGTCGCTCAGGACACCATTGCGCAAAGTAGCGGCAACGCAGCCCTTTGCCATTACGCCGCTGACCAGAAGCGTATCAACGCCCATTGTGTCGAGGTGTATGCTGAGCGCCGATGGGAACAATACCTTGTCCGGTCTATCGATAACCTCTTCGAATGCCTGCGGACGGTCTTTCAGGATAACGGTTTCATTCGGCGCCGCCTTGACAAGACGGGAGAGGGATTCACCGGGGCCATATTGTGTGGCCTGGAATTCGTGAACGCTCAGACATTGTTTGGTGGCGGGGCGGTTCAGGCTGCTATAGGCCACCCAGACAGGTTCGATCCCCAGTCCGCGCAAATCCTGCGCGAAATCAGCGGCGTTTTCGAATATGTCGCGGTCTTGCGCGTCAAAAAACTGGTTCTGGAAATCGATGAACACAGCGGCGGTTTTGCCGCGTGCGGACGATTTTTTCAGCGATTTTTTAATATGACCCTGCATGGTGCGGGGGGTTTTACAGGGCTTTGATGCTTATGTCAAATAAAAACGGCGGGTGAAATCCCGCCGTTTTCATCCCCCGAAGGAGATTTCAGCATACACAGCTTAATCGAAACGGTCGGCGTTCATAACCTTGACCCAGGCCGCCACAAAGTCTTGGACGAATTTTTCCCGGCAGTCGTCCTGCGCGTAGACTTCGCAATAAGAGCGCAGGATGGAATTGGACCCGAACACAAGATCAACGCGCGTTGCGCTCCATTTCAACGCGCCTGTTTGACGGTCGCGGATGTCATAGAGGTTTTGGCCCGCCGGTTTCCACGTATTGCCCATGTCGGTGAGGTTTACGAAGAAGTCGTTGCTCAGCGCGCCCACGCGGTCCGTGAACACGCCGTGTTTCGTGCCGCCGTGATTGGTGCCCATGACGCGCATACCGCCCACCAGCACCGTCATTTCCGGCGCGGTAAGGCCCATCAATTGCGTGCGGTCGAGCAGCATTTCTTCGGCGCTGACGGCGTAATCATCCTTCAGCCAGTTACGGTAGCCGTCATGAAGCGGTTCGAGCGGGGCAAAGGAATCCGCATCGGTCTGTTCCGGCGATGCATCGCCGCGGCCCGGCTTGAAAGGCACAGTGATATCAAAGCCAGCGGCCTTCGCCGCCAGTTCAACGCCGAGATTGCCGCCGAGGACGATGATATCGGCGACACTGACGCCGGTTTCAGCCGCGATCGGTTCAAGCACCGAAAGAACACGGGCGAGGCGGTCCGGTTCGTTGCCCGCCCAGTCCTTTTGCGGGGCGAGGCGGATGCGCGCGCCGTTGGCGCCCCCGCGCAGGTCAGAACCGCGGAACGTGCGGGCGCTATCCCATGCCGTTGTCACAAGATCGGAAATGGAGAGGCCGGAGGCGGCGATCTTTTTCTTCACCGCATCGACATCATAATCGCGGCGGCCCGCAGGAACAGGGTCTTGCCAGATTAAATCTTCCGCCGGCACATCGGGGCCGATATAACGGGCCTTTGGCCCCATGTCACGGTGGGTGAGTTTGAACCACGCGCGGGCGAATGCATCGGAAAACGCGTCGAAATCATTCATATAGCGCAGCGCGATTTCGCGATAGGCAGGGTCCATTTTCAGGGCCATATCGGCGTCTGTCATGATGGGGTTATAGCGGATGGAAGGATCTTCGACATCGACGGGTTTGTCTTCTTCCTTAATGCCCACCGGTTCCCATTGCGTCGCGCCCGCCGGAGATTTTTTCAGTTCCCAGTCATAGGTGAAGAGCAGGTAGAAATAACCATTGTCCCATTTGGTCGGATGCGTTGTCCATGCGCCTTCGATCCCACTGGTCACCGTATCGCGGCCCACGCCGCGCGTGACATGGTTGTTCCAGCCAAGCCCTTGTTCAGTGATATCGGCACCTTCCGGATCTTTGCCGAGATTATCCGTCTTGCCATTTCCATGGCATTTGCCAACCGTGTGGCCGCCCGCCGTGAGCGCCACGGTTTCTTCATCATCCATCGCCATGCGGGCGAAGGTTTCACGCATTTGCGCTGCCGTCCTGAGCGGATCGGATTTGCCGTTCACGCCTTCAGGGTTGACGTAGATCAATCCCATCTGCACGGCGGCCAGAGGGTTTTGCATGGTAGATGGTTTGGACACATCGTCATAACGGTAATCGGACGGGGCGAGCCATTCTTTTTCCGCGCCCCAGTAAACGTCTTTTTCCGGATGCCAGATATCTTCACGGCCAAAGGAAAAGCCGAATGTTTTGAGGCCCATCGATTCATAGGCGATGTTGCCCGCCAGAATCATCAAATCGGCCCAGCTGATTTTATTGCCGTATTTTTTCTTGATTGGCCACAAAAGGCGGCGCGCCTTATCAAGGTTTGCATTGTCCGGCCATGAGTTGAGCGGCGCAAAGCGCTGGTTGCCCGTATTGCCGCCGCCGCGGCCGTCCGTCATGCGGTACGATCCCGCCGAGTGCCACGCCATGCGGATCATCAATCCGCCATAATGCCCCCAGTCCGCCGGCCACCATGGCTGGCTGTCCGTCATCAGATCATGCAGGTCTTTTTTCAGCGCCGTAATATCGAGCTTTTTCAATTCCTCACGGTAATTGAAATCCTTACCCAGCGGGTTCGTTTTCGCATCGTGCTGGTGCAGGATGTCAAGGTTTAAGGCATTTGGCCACCAATCGGTATTGGATGTTCCGGTGGCGGTGTTGGAGCCGTGCATAAAAGGGCATTTGGCGGGGGTATTCATGGTGTGGGTCCTTTCAATTTGATTGCACTTTGCCGCCTGAAATCATATAGGTGAAATATATTTAACAAATCATATTGATAGGTATTAACTATATATGAATCTTCGCGATCTGGAATATATCGTGGCCGTTGCCGACCTGAATTCGTTTAGCGCCGCCGCGGAATCCTGCCATATCAGCCAACCCTCGCTCTCATCGCAGATCAAAAAGGTGGAGCAGGAGCTGGGCGTTAAGATATTCGAGCGGACCAAGCGCAGTGTCCGGCTTTCCCCCTATGGTCATGGCCTGTTGCCGCGCGCCCGCAAAATTCTGGATGAGGCAGAAAAAATCAGGCTCGAAGCGCGTCAGCAGACCGATCCGTTTCAGGGCACGTTGTCACTGGGCGCGATTGCCACCGTGGCGCCTTATCTTGTTCCATCCATCCTTCAGGCCGTGCGGGAAAATGCCCCGGGTATGACCCTGACCCTGAAAGAAGGGGTGACGGCGGAATTGCTGAAAAGTCTTCTGGATGGCGTTATTGACGTCGCGATTGTCAGCCTTCCGACCGATTCCCACGCATTTGATCATCATGTCTTGTTTGATGATGCGTTTTATCTGGCCGTTGGCAAGAAGCATCCGCTGGCGGCCCAGTCCGTCGTTTCTGAAGATATCTTGCGGGCGCAAAGGTTGATCCTTCTGGAGGAAGAACATTGTCTGCGCGATCAGGCGCTGTCCGTCTGTCAGGGCAGCATGATGCAAGAGGACCGCGGATTTCGCGCGACCAGCCTTGAAACAATCCGCCAGATTGTGGCGAGCGGACAAGGTGTGACATTAATGCCCGCGCTCGCCCGGCGCGAAAACGATGGAATCGTCTATATTCCGATTGAAGGAAAAAGTTTCAGTCGTCAAATCGGCCTTGTCTGGCGCCGTGGGGACGAGCGTGGAGCGTTCTACAAAATTTTTGCGGGGATGATCAGGGGCTAGTGATTATTTTCCCGTGGCCTTCGGTTTGTAATCATCCGTGTCGGGGATGATGGAATACTGGTCCCAGACAAGGTTGAAAAGAAAGCGGAAGGTTTCAGCGAATTTACGATGACGGATAACGTGAATTTGAATGTCGTTGTTGTCGAAGTTTAAAAATCCTATTCTATCTCCATAGGAATAAAAAGAATTTGGATGCCATATTTTCTTAGGGAGCCAGCGATATTCTGCAAACTGGCGGCCTATGAAATTATATTGTCCTTCTTGTACTAATATTTTCGGAATGCTCCCATCGAGTACTTCTCGCATACGTGGAACATGGGTATTGTAATACCAATCCTCTCCTAGATATTTTAGCCACAAGTCTGGGTCCCCATTAAGCAGGCGCATTTCACCTTTACGTTCTTTCATCGTCTCATAGATATCATCCATGAATAAGCGGAAGCCCTCTGCGCCTTGATATTGCTGGATGGTCTGATTGGTGCGTTTAACCCCGTCATCTTCCTCGAAGAGAATCCCCTGCAGGTGAAAGACGGTCATGATTTTAGACAAAGTGGTCTTACTTGGTGTGCTCGCTTCCTTTTCAAAGTTGCTGATTGTCTGCACGTGGATATCGCAACGAGTCGCCAGATCGGGCTGGCTCCAGTTTAAAAGGGCGCGGGCGGCGCGGCATTGGGCGGAAGAAATCAGGTTCATTTGTATTATCAATCGTAGAAAAAGTGGTTCCGGTCACAAATTATAAATAATAATTTTCTTGCCATGCATTATAATTTTTTATAGGCTTAACTTACATAAAAATAAAGTTTTTCATGCAAAAAACGCAAAAAATAAGATTTTGCGGCAGGGTGTGCTCAAAGTCTGACCAACGGGAAAACGTCCTTTTTGACGAGAGGGAGAACAATTACATGACAAATCATATGAGATCCAGCAGAAGCCAGCAGGATTATCAGGGGCGGTTGAAAATGTTCCTGAGCCAGATCAGCCAGATTCAGGCCCAGGCCCCTAAAGAAGAGCTTTACGCTATCATGGACACCGTGCCTTTTCGCGACCTTGAAACCGCGCTGATGATGGCCACGATGGAGCAGCAAGCACTGCAGGCCGCCGAATAACGGGAAACTTATAGAGGGTAAAAAGCCGCCCAGTGGGGCGGCTTTTTCTTTGATATCGTCGTTATACGTGCTGCCGAGCAAAGTGCTATGCCGATAGCCGGGTCATAGACATTTTCCGCCGACTTCGGAAAGCGGCATGCAAAACAGCCCGCCATCCTTTCCGTCTGCATCCGCAAAGCAGACGACAGGATAGCCGTCCGGTTTGCAGATGGAATAAATGCCCGCCACGGTCAATTGGCGTTTCAATGCGCCATCGCCGCAACCCGTCAGTGTCAGGACGGCGGCCAGCGCAGCCGCGGCAAGGACAAGGTTGCGGGAGGTTCTCATCATGCCCGCAGCGCCCCATAGAACATTTCGGAGATTTTCTTGGCGAAGGTGTCGTCAACATTCTGTCCCGACATCAGGCGGAAAATGACAGGGCCGAGTATCAAGTCGATCGCGACTTCGAGATCGATGCTATCCTTGAATTGCCCTTCGGCTTTACCACGTTGCAGGTAATAGGCGAGGACGTTGTAGCGGTCCTGAAAGAAGCTTTTCACCAGAAGCTTGAGCGTTTCGATATCGCCCTGGCACTCGCCGATAATTTCCGCAACGATACGGCCATTCTTACCGCCGAGCTGACGCACCAGTTTTTCCACCTGCCCACGAATGCCTTCAAAGGCATCGTTCGACTGGGGCATTATATTCTGAAATCCGGGCTGATTGAATACCGCCTCCATCACCACGGCCTGTTTGTTTGGCCACCAGCGATAGATGGTCGTCTTTCCAACTCCGGCTTTCTTTGCAATGGCTTCGATCGAAATCTTCGCAATTGGCATGTGCGTAAGCAGACGGCGCGTAGCGTCCAGAATCGCGCGGCGCGATTCTTCCGATCGCGGGCGGCCTGCCTTGAATTGTTGTTCCATGTCCTGCAATTGCTGTGCGCTGGGTACCTGCATAGGGGTCTCCTTCTTTTACATGTTTAACGATTTAAACGATACGCACTGTTTTAAATAAAAACGGGGCGTTTTCGCAACATGGGTGGCAAGGTTATCCACAGGGAGGTAAACGGAACCCCTAATAAGCTGGAATCGTTGGGCATTCCGCTGGGCCAAAAATTCGGTTTGCCCGAAACGTCATTCATGGGATAAAACCGCATATATAAGATAAAGAAGGATTAGAGGGATCATGGAAGTCTGGATATTGTACGGCGATGACGTTGAGTCGAACGCCGATCTTGCGCATGAGGTTCGCCGTTTTAAGGAAGAGGCGGCCCGCCTGAACATCACCTTAAAAGTTTACAAGCCCGCCGATTTCGACATTCTCGTCAGCGATTCAACACGCGATTCCATTTTGATCCACGGAAAGCCGGTGCCGTTGCCCGACGTCGTGTATCCGTATTTCAATCATGGCGACCATAGTTATTTCAACCTTGCCATCGTCCGCCAACTGGAGCGGTCCGGTGTGCTTGTTTATAACACAGCCTCGACCATCGAGATGGTGCGCGACAAATTGCACACACATCAGGTGCTGGCCGAAAGCGCGCTGCCATCCCCCGATACAATGCTCGCCAAATTCCCCATCGACGACAATATGATGGAGATTGTCGAGCAGCGGCTTGGCTTCCCCCTCATCGTCAAAACGCTAGACGGCGCACTCGGCACCGGGGTGTTTTTGATGGACACGCCCAAAGCGTTCCGTGACCTTATGGATATGATCGGCCAGACCAGTCCGAACATCCAGTTGATCTTCCAGAAATTCGTCGCGGCATCGAAGGGGCGCGATTTACGCCTGTTCACCGTGGATGGAGAGGTGATCGCCAGCATGGAACGCCGCGCCAAGGAAGGCGATTTCAAGGCCAATTATAGCGCGGGCGGATCGGTCCATGCGTTCACGCCGGACAAAACCGCCATCGATATCGCGCTTAGAACTGTTGCCGCACTGGATATCCAGATCGGCGGGGTGGATTTGCTCTTCCTCGAGGGCGGCGGCTACACGGTGTGTGAGGCGAACACCTTCCCGGGGTTCAAGGGGCTCGAAAAAGCATCTGGCGTCAATGTGCCTGAGCGGATTTTTCAATCAATGGAGCGCCGCCTGAAAAAGCACAAGGCCGCGAAACAGGCGCACAAGTCGGTTACGATTGTACCCACCGCATCTGCGTCCGTCATCGATGTGACCCGCAGCGCCATTTCCCGCTGGTATGAAGAGGCCAAGCGTCGCTGGTTCACCAAAAAGGCGGCGTAAGTCATAAGGTGGCACTTATGACTTACGCAGCGTAGGAATGGTGAATGGTCCC
This sequence comes from uncultured Alphaproteobacteria bacterium, assembly GCA_965650865.1. Lineage (GTDB taxonomy): Bacteria > Pseudomonadota > Alphaproteobacteria > Micavibrionales > Micavibrionaceae > Micavibrio_A. Next base: position 8,769 of record CBFGQF010000030.1, read on the forward strand.
TATAATCTCAACGCCAGGCAGCGAGCCACAGTTGTCATGGGGAAGAAAATGACAAGAATATAGACATTTATGAAATATCAGGCTTGCCTTATCTGAACGCCCGCGGCGCGGGATCAAGTTCGACGATGCGGCCATTGTTGATCTGCAAAATCGCCATACCACGTTCCATCAAATTATTGCCTTGAAACCGCATGATGCCATCGATCCCTGCAAAGCCGCCGGGATTTTTCAATGCCGCTGCGCTATATCCGGTTGGGGCGAGGGCCGCCGCGAGCGCCGTTGCATCATAGGCGAGCGTGGCGATACGCACCGGTGATTGCCCGTAGGTAGAGCGGTAACGATTTTCGAAATTCGCTCGCGCCGATGGTGATGGCGCGGCGAAGATGGCCCCGTTCATGGCCGGCATCGCGGCAATCCCCGCATCTTCCCAAAGCCCCGTGCCGAGTTTTTGCGCGCCGGGATTGGTCACGCGGTGCAAGACAGAGGTGAGTGCCGTCCCGCCCGCAGGAATGAAAACGGAATCATATGCCGATGGATCGGATATCGCGCGGGAAATTTGAATGCCGTATTTCGCAGCATCGCCTTCGAATGCCCGCGCAACGGATGTGCCATACGTATCGGCGGGAGAGGCAATCGCGGTGCGCCGCCATCCTTTTGATGCCGCGTAGGCGGCAATGCGTTCCACCTGCGCGAACGGCGTGAAGCCCATGATGTAGATATTGCCGCCTGCGAGTGTCCAGTCGGTGGAAAAGGCAAGAACATTGATATTTCGTCCCGCCGTTACGCCTTTTACGGCACGGACTTCCTCGGCAAAAAGCGGCCCCAGAATAAGCTGAGCGCCGTCATTCATGGCGGCAATCGCCGCGGTCGAAGCGCCGGTCGGTGTTCCGCCCGTATCTTTTGACAGAAGTTCGAAATTATCGTTGTTTAAATCAAACACCGCCAGTTGCGCGGCCTGTAGCATCGACTGTCCAAGCGCCGCATGTTGCCCGCTCAAAGGCAAAAGGATCGCAACCTTGATCGCACTGCCAGCGGGGGCGGCGCTTTGCGCCGTGGTCTGTTGATGGGAAGGGGCAGGGCCTGTAACAGAAGCGGATTCGGATGGCGCCTGCGCGGTCGGTGTTCTCCATGGCGCATTCGGCACGGTGACATCGGCACAGCCCGCCAGAACGATGATTGCGATAAACAGGGGGATAATCGTACAAAAGCGGTGGAATAAAGACATGCTCCTGATACTCTCCTCTTTAAGTTATTGAAATGACGGGCAATGAAAACCGATCCTACACAAAAAGATGTGGCCGCACCACAGCCGATTTCCCTTCAAGCCGGTTTATACCTTGTGCCGACGCCGATCGGCAATTTGCGCGACCTGACCTTCCGCGCACTTGACGTTCTTTCCACCGTCGATCTGGTCGTCTGTGAGGACACGCGTGTGACAGGAAAGTTGATGAAGGCGTTCGGGTTCAAAAAACCTATGCGCGTCTACAACGATCACGCAACGGAACGAGACCGCAAGAACATTATCAAAGTGATTGAGGAGGGGGAGTCTGTTGCTCTTGTCTCCGATGCAGGGACGCCTATGATTTCCGATCCCGGGTATAAGCTGGTGCGGGAGATTATTCAGGCGGGGCATCAGGTAACGGCGTTGCCGGGGGCGAATGCCGTCCTGCCCGCATTACAACTTTCTGCATTGCCATGCGATAGTTTTTCATTTGCCGGTTTCCTTCCGGCCCGTTCTGGCGCGCGTAAATCCGCCCTCGAAAAATGGGCGGAAATTCCAGGCACATTGATTGTTTATGAAACCGGTCCACGTCTGGAAGAATCTTTGAAAGATATCAAGACCGTGCTGGGGGACCGTCCGATTGCGGTGGCCCGTGAACTGACGAAAATATACGAGGAAGTCTTGCGCGGGCGCGTGTCTGCCGTGCTCGATCAGGTTCGGGGGCGTGAGCAGTTAAAAGGCGAAATCGTTATCTGCATCGGCGAGAACAAGAGCGAAGTTGAAAACTCTTCGGAAACGATTGAGGGACAATTGCGTGAAGCCCTGAAAAAACTCTCCGTACGCGACGCCGCGGAAATGGTGGCGGTATCCACCGGCAAGCCGAAGAAAGCGATTTATACGCTGGCGTTGAAACTATCGGGGAAGGGATGACGCATGCTTTGTCATCCTGAGGGAGCGTTAGCGAGCCGAAGGATCTCAAGAGTTTTGATATGATAAGGAGATTCTTCGCTACGCTCAGAATGACAGGTGAAATACATGCCGCAGAAACGCAAAGATACATACCGCACCGGCCTGATGGCCGAAGGCATGGCGTCTTTGTATTTGTGGTCCAAAGGGTACAGAATTTTAAAACAGCGTTACAAAGCGGTGGGGACGGGCGAAATAGACCTGATCGCCCTTGATGGCGGGGTGCTGGTTTTTGTTGAAGTAAAAGGCAGACCCAGCGCGGAAGAGGCGTTGTTCTCCATCACGCCCCGCATGAAATCACGCATCACGGCCGCCGCCGGACATTTCATCGCCGCCCATCCGGAACATGCCGCCCGGCCGATGCGTTTTGACGTAATTGCCATATCCTTGCCTTTTTCATTGCGTCATCTGGACAACGCATGGTCATGCGATTCATAATGGCTCTATCTGATTTGTTTTAAAGGTGATGTGATGTCCGTTCGTATTTTTGTTCTTTCCGTTTCCGCCCTTATAATGACGGCCGCCTGTACACCGCTGGGCATGGCGGTCGGTACGGGGGCTGCCGCCGGCACCGCCGCTTCGAAAGAGGGTGGTATTTCCGGCGCATTCAGCGATGCGGGAATTAAGGCCAAGATCAACGAGGCATGGTTCCAATACGACCTTAATACTTTCTCTAAACTATCAACCACCGTCAATCAGGGGCGCGTCCTTTTGACAGGCGTTGTGCAGGACCCGAATGATCGTGTCGAGGCCGTTCGCCTTGTCTGGCAGGTGCCAGGCGTGAAGCAGGTGATGAACGAAATTCGCGTGGCGGATAGCGAAGGTGTGCCGGGCTTTGTCCGCGACAACTGGATCACCACGCGCCTGCGCACCGCGATGACGTTTGATAAGGAGATCAGCTCACTCAATTACAGTATCGATACGGTGCAGGGTGTTGTCTACCTGATGGGTGTGGCGATGAACCAGAGGGAGCTGGACCGCGTCATGGACATCGCCCGCACCATCCCGAACGTCAAGCAAGTCGTCTCTTACGTTAAGATGATCGGCGAACCTGTTCAGGCAACGCGAGCCCAGCAGTGATTTTCGATCCTGCTGCCTTTCTGATTGAAACCGGCGAGCGCGAGGATTCCGCAATAGATCTGGGACTAACGGCGCTTGCGATGGCGGCAATGACGCATCCGGGCATTTCCATCGATCGTTACCAGTTCCATCTGGACAAATTATGCAAGGATGTAAAGGCGCGTCACGATGAATTGTTAGCGGAAGGGGCTGACGATGATGCGGGTGCGCAGCTTGCCGCGCTCAAACATATCCTCTCCGACCGCGAAAACTATGAAGGCGATATAGACAATTATGATGATTTGCAAAACGCAGATCTCATGCGCGTCATCGACCGTCGCAAGGGCATGCCGATCGCGATTGCGATTTTGTATATCGATGTGGGACGAAAGATTGGCTTTGATATCGATGGGCTTAATTTCCCCGGCCATTTCCTCTGTCGCATCGGTCATGGTAATCACCGTCTGATCTTCGACCCTTTCTCACGGTGTGAAGTGCTCGATGCGCCGGGCCTTCGCCAGCTTATTAAACGCATCAAGGGCATGAATGCCGAATTGAGTGCTAGTTATTACGAGCCTGCGACCAACCGCGAAATCCTGATCCGCCTGCAAAATAATATCAAACTGAGGCTGATTGAAGCAGGGGAGTACAAGGATGCGCTCAATGCCGTTGAAATGATGCGCCTGATTGACCCGAACGAATATCGGCTTTTGTTCGATGCGGGAGTTTTATATGCCAAAACGGGGCGGCGGGCCGAGGCCATCGAGGTTTTGGAGAAGTACCTGACGATTGCCACCGATTATTACGATCGTAAGGATGCCGAGGATATCCTCCGCCAGCTTAAAGATTTATTGACATAATAATAAGAAAGTGTTTATAACGCCTGAAATTGATTGTGTAGGCGGCGTTATGAAGAGCGAATTTGTAAAATACAGCATGCAGGGGACGGGACGGGCCGTTTTGGGAGCCCCCGTTCTTATGGTCTCAGGTTTGGTTGGCAGGGATGCCGTTCATAGCGTTATGGTGAAGGTGGCCAGCAATGGCGCGGGCCAAGACGCGCAGGGGCAACAAGACGCCGTTGACCATGTCAATTATCATCTTCAATCGCATATTTTAGGGCCCACCATTATCGAAAGATGTTCGCAGGAGCAGCCAGATAATCAAAGTGCCTATATTCAGTGTGCGAAGGACGAGATTATGCCGCTGTTTGTATCGATGGAATTCGCGATCGCCATCACCGCCGCCGCCTTTGCCATACCAGCATTGAACCGTGCGTGGGCTTATTTTTCGCTGGCAAGCAATGCGCAGAATGACAATCTGGTTCATAATTTTTTGGGCATCGAAAAAGAAAAATCCGATCCCAATGAATATGATCCGAG
>CBFGQF010000031.1:0-13163 GCA_965650865.1 uncultured Alphaproteobacteria bacterium
ATGTGACCGCATCGGATACAAATTCCATCGGGATGATACCGAACAGGTTGGGCGGGCCTTCCTTGCCCTCCTCAATCCCGAACCAGAGCCGCACGGTCGGTGCGAAATGCGGCCCGACAAAAATGGCGGCCAGCAAACCGCCGACCACACCGGCGATGGTCAGGACTTCACGGATGAACCCGCGCATGAAGGAAATCAGGGCGGAAGCAAGGACAACAAGCGCAACGACGATATCGACGATCATGCCTGATTGATAGGCAATCAGCCCGTGAAAAGCAAGGAAATCCTTAAGGTTTTCCTACGCATAGGACTTGATCAGGCTCTTGCCAGCGAACTGGCGGGCGAGGTCTTCGAGATGGCCTATTTCCTCGATTTTCAGGCCGTCGATCGCCACAGGTTTGGCCCCTTTTTTGAGCGGGCGCTGCGGAATGACGGCGCGGTCGAAGCCCAGTTTTGCCGCCTCCTTCAGGCGCACATCGGGCTGCGATACCGAACGGATTTCACCGGCCAGGCCGACTTCCCCGAAGAACACGGTGTTACCGGGGACCGGGATATTCGATTGCGAGGAGAGAAGCGCGGCCGCGACGGCCAGATCGGCCGCCGGTTCGTTGATACGGATACCGCCCGCGATATTGAGGAAGATATCGGATGAGGACAACGTCACGCCACAGCGCGTTTCAAGCACCGCAAGCACCATGGCAAGACGGTTGGAATCCCACCCGATGACGGCGCGGCGCGGTGTGCCAAGCGCAGATGGCGCGACCAAGGCCTGCACCTCCACCAGCACGGGACGCGTGCCTTCGAGCCCTGCCAGAACCGCCGAGCCGGCCACATCGTTTTGACGTTGGGCAAGGAACAGGGCGGAGGGGTTTGGCACCTCCACCAATCCTTCGGAGACCATTTCAAAGACGCCGATTTCATCGGTAGGTCCGAAACGGTTTTTGACGGTGCGCAGAATGCGGAACTGGTGACCGCGATCCCCTTCGAAATACAAAACCGCATCGACCATATGTTCCAGAACGCGGGGACCGGCGATCTGACCTTCCTTCGTCACATGGCCGACAAAGAGGATGGCGATATTGCGTTTCTTCGCCACGCGGATCAGTTCCTGCGTACAGGTGCGCACCTGCGTCACCGTGCCGGGCGCGCTCTCCACCGTATCGACATACATGGTTTGAATGGAATCGATGACGATGAGATCCATCGGATCCGATTCCATCGAGGCGACGATGTCACGCACCGAGGTGGCCGATGCCAGTGCAACGGGCGCGTTTTCAAGGCCAAGGCGCTGCGCCCGCAGGCGCACCTGGTCCACCGCTTCCTCCCCCGATACATAAAGGCAGGTCTTGCCGGAGGATGCGAGTTTGCAGACGACCTGCAAAAGCAATGTCGATTTTCCGATTCCGGGGTCGCCGCCGATGAGCACAGCCGAACCCGGCACCATGCCGCCGCCCGTCACGCGGTCGAATTCGGCGATCCCCGTAATATGGCGCGGCAGTTTCGGACCGCCTTCGCCTTTCAAACTGACGAGGTCCAGCGCCTTGCCCTTGCGCCCCTGTCCCAGACCTTTGGGCGCTGATTCACTCGGCGCCTCTTCCACAATCGTATTCCATCCATCACAGGATTCACATTTGCCCGCCCATTTGTTGGTGACGGAGCCGCAATTCTGGCAGACGAAGGATTTGACGATTTTGGCCATTTTAAAAACACCCTAATTATTTATATATCAGAAACATATCCATTAGTTTGTTTTTCAATTTTGCCTAAAAAACCGCCCTGTTTGTCCAGTTCGTTTTGCGACTCCGAAGCCTTTTGCAGGGGGCTTGCCGCCCGTTTATTTTCATAAGAAAGGCAGAAGGAGAGCAGCTTTTCGAACGTATCAAAAGGAGCAAAAAGAGACTGGGCGGGTATGGAAATCGATGAATAAGTCATGCCTGTATTTATACTGTATAAATGAGAACAAATAAAGAACAAAAATGTTTTTGGGTCGCTTTTATCATCGCACCGTTTACCCGCGGAAACTCTTTACCGTATAAGGTGTTATGAACCGGAAGGTCTTTTATGAAGAAATTTGCTATCCCCGTCGTTATCGTTGCCATTCTGGTCGCCCTGCTTGTTCTTAACCGCAACGGTGGCCCGGCAATCGAAACCGCCTTCCCCGCCTATACCAAGGCCGTTCAGGCGGTTTATGCGACCGGCACGGTGGAGGCGGCGCAGATGATTCCGATTGCGCCGAAATTATCCGCACGGATAGTTTCACTCGATGCCGATGAGGGGCACGTGGTCACAACCGGGCAAGTTCTGGCGCAACTGGAATCAGGCGATATCCGCAGTTCGCTTGCCGAGGCGCAGGCCCGCATGAGCCTTGCCGAAAAAGATCTGGCCCGCAGCCAGCGCCTTGCCAAATCCGGCGCGCTTTCGAAAGAAGGTTTAGAAAATGCGCAAGCCACCTATGCCACAACAAAGGCCGCCGTTGAGCGCACGAGGGCGGAGCTTTCCTATTTGCAACTCACCGCGCCGCAAGACGGCACGATTATTCGACGCGATGGCGAGATCGGCGAATTGGCAACACCATCCGAGCCCGTCTTTTGGATGAATGGCGGCGACCGCGTCAGAATCGAAACCGAAGTCGACGAGGAAGACATTGCGCTTGTCAAAGCAGATCAAAAAGTTTTGATCAGCGCCGACGCCTATCCGGGCCAGATTTTCAACGGCAAGGTCCAAAGCATTACGCCAAAGGGCGATCCTGTTGCACGGTCTTACCGCGTTCGAGTCAGCCTTGATGAACAAACACCTTTGATGATCGGCATGACCGCAGAGACAAACATCATTACGCAGGAAAAAGAACGCGCGATGATGGTTCCGCTCGCATCCGTCAAAGAAGGCGAGATATGGGTAAAGCGCGGTGACAAGTTTGAAAAATCTGCCGTCAAGACAGGAATTAGAACGGACACGCGAATCGAAATTCTGGAAGGCCTGGCCGAAGGCGATATGATTGCGGTGCGATATGACGATGTGGCGGGCATCATGCAAACCGAAGATAAGAATGTCTGTAATATGGGCACAGGCTGTTAACAACCATGCGGCTTTTCTTTTACATCGCCATCAAACACATTATGGCGCGCAAGCGCCAGAGCCTTGTGTCTCTACTCGGCGTTATCATTGGCGTGGCGTTCTTCCTGGCCATAGCCTCCCTCATGCAGGGGTCGCAAAACGATTTTATTAAACGCCTGATCGACAACGCGCCGCATATCACGATCAGTGATGAATTCCGCGAAGCCAAGATACAACCCGTGGAACAGATCTATGAAGGGAGCGTGGTTGAATTACGCAGCATCCAGCCCCTTCCCGAAACGCGCGGCATACGCGGATACAAACGCATTGTGGATGAATTAAAAGCAATGCCGGGTGTGCGGGCGAGCGCCTCTTTATCCGGTTCCGCCATCCTCAATTTCGCGGGCCGTGATTTTTCGATTGTGCTGAACGGCATGATCCCGCAAGACATGCTGAACCTCACCACCATTGAAGAAAATATGGTGGAAGGATCGGTCAACGATCTAATATCGAACCGGAACGGCATTATTGTCGGTGCGGAACTGGTCCGCCGCCTGATGCTGCAGAATGGCGACAACATTACTTTAACCGCGAGCACAGGGCAGGTTCGCACATTTAAAATCGTCGGGATTTTCCGCACCGGATCGGTCGATTACGATGAGAAACAGGCCTTCACCGATATCAAACGTGTGCAGGCGATGATGAACAAATCGAACCGCGCCAACACTGTGATCATTAAGATGGAGGATTCGGCAAAAGCCGAAGCCCTCGCCCGTGAACTGGAATCACGCATCGGTTACAAGGCCGTGTCATGGCAGGAAGCATCAGAGGATATTATGAGCACGCTCGCGATCCGCAACATCATCATGTATACGGTGGTGAGCGCGGTTCTCCTCGTCGCGGCGTTTGGGATTTACAATATTATCTTCACCATCATCATGGAAAAACAAAAAGATATCGCGATATTAAAATCCATGGGCTTTCGCGCAGGCGACATTAAATGGATTTTTATCATTCAGGGCTGCGTCCTCGGTATCGGCGGCGTTATGCTGGGGCTGCCACTCGGCTGCGCGCTGATGTATGCGTTGATGCAGATTGAATTCAAACCGCCGGGGGTGAGCGAGCCGGTGAATATGCCGATCGATTGGTCCGCGCCGCAATTTTTTATCGCCGGTGCGTTTGCCTTTATCGCCGCCGTGATGGCATCATACCTGCCGGCCCGCAAAGGGGCAAAAGTTCTGCCTGTCGATATATTGAGGGGTAGCTAAGCATGGGCCGCGTCCTTCTTTCCGCCCGCAATCTGGAACGCACCCTTTCCGGCGAAGTGCCTGTAACGCTCGTGAAAAACGCCAGCCTTGATATTATAGAAGGGGAATTCACGGCGATCACGGGCCCGTCTGGATCAGGGAAATCATCGCTACTTTATCTGTTGGGATTGCTGGACCAGCCAACCAAAGGCACAATCCACATTGATGGTGTTGAAACGGCAAAAATGGATGAAAACGATCTGGCCGCGCTGCGCCTCGAAAAACTTGGCTTTATTTTTCAATTCCACTTTTTGCTGCCGGAATTTTCCGCGCTTGAGAATGTCCGCATGCCAATGCGTAAACTAGGCAAACTTTCGGACAAGGAACAAATTGAAAAAGCGACAATGCTTCTGGAATCGATTGGCCTGAAAGACCAGATCAGGAAAATTCCCAAACAATTATCGGGCGGTCAGGCGCAGCGCGTGGCGATTGCACGGGCCCTTGCCAACGATCCGATGCTCATCATGGCGGATGAACCGACCGGCAACCTTGACTCCCACAGCGCCGCGACTGTGCAGAAAATATTACACGACCTCGCCCATCAACCGGGCCGCGCCGTGGTCGCCGTCACGCATGATATGCATTTCGCGGATGTGGCCGACAAACGGATTCATATTGTGGATGGTAGGATTGAACTATAATGTCATTCTGAGCGCAGCGAAGAATCTCACGAGATCCTTCGGTCGCTATGCTCCCTCAGGATGACACTTCTAAAGCAGCTCTCTCTGCATCGCCCATTTGATTTGCAGCTGGTCGGAATCCATATCCGCCATGATGACAAGCTGTTTCGTCTTGCGCGGGCGGATGCCTTCGCCGAGATAGATGGAATCTTCGATTTCCAATTGCGCGCCTTCGGCCGTGAAGCGCCAGCCGATGCCCGATGGCAAAGCAAGAATGGCTTCGCATCCTTCCTTCACCAAAGACACACTCACATCCGGATGAAGGTGGAAACGCGCGGCGACCTTATGCGGTTTGGACAATCCAATCGTGCAGGTCAGCGTATCTTCGCCGCGCAGATCATTCCCCTGATCCGCGTAATAAAGGCGGCGGCGATGCGTGATCCCGTTGAGCGGCACATAGCCATCGTGGCTGGCGTCGATCAGGATATGTTCGATTTTATCATCGCGGTTGATTGTGACTTTTTTGGGTTTGCGGGCCAGCGATCCATCCTTGTGAATCTCGCAGGCGTTGCGGTCATCGATCACCAGCGTGTTGTGGGCCGCCGTAAAACGCAGCGCGTCCTGCCAGTCCGGATTGGTCGGGTGCGAGCCGCAGTTCACAAAAACGCGCTCTCTTCCATAGCTGAATTCAAACGACAGCGGCCCGGCATGCGAGGCCGTATCATGCGGCCATTTGGGGCTTTTGCCCGTATCCATGATAATCACGCCGCGGCCGAGATTGACACGTTCATAGCCCGTGTGTGGCAGCGAGTTTAACGTCTTCGCGCGGGAATTGGTTTGCAGCATCACCTGCTTCATCAATTCCTCGCTGCCTTCCTGTGACCCATGGAAACAAGCAAATTTGCGGTCGACATGACGGAAGAAACGCAGCGTCGGCACGGCGCGGTCCAGCGCATGCTGAATTTTTTCGGGGCATGGGTAGCCGCCCTGACGAAGCGCGGTGCGTATATCAACGAGAATCATAACAGCATCGAGCAATGCCTGCGGCGAACGTGTCACATGCCCGCCATCCGACAAAATCTGTTTGCCTATTTCCTTGTGGAGGATATTCAGTGCCTGTTCGAGCAGTTGTTCCCGGCCTTCCATCGCGATACCGGCATAGATCAGGCCCTTGATCGCCTGAAGCAATTCAATGCCGTGGAGTTGCCCCGGCACGGAACGCGAAAGCTGGCGCACCTGACGGGCGAGCAGCGTATAGAATTCACATTGGAATTCTTCGCTCGCGCTTTCGCCGAAGAAGGTGAAAGACGAGAGCCAGTTGGAAATGCGCAGGCCCAGAATATCGGCACGCCAGTAAAGATCGTTCTTATAAGGATGCTGCTGCATCCAGTTTTCCAGCATCGCGCGCGCGGCCATGCGGCCCTGATCGCCACCCAGCGCCCGCATATCACGCAGCCAGTCGAAACCATGGATATGCTTGATCCATGCGTCATCGACGCCTTCGGGATGCCAGTTCGCATTGTGAAGTTCCAGCTGATCGCCATCGAGCGTGAACACGCCGCCATGGATAAGCCAGCGCGCCTTTTCCGGCGAGCCTTTCCACACATCAACGGGGCAAACGATCAGCCGTTCCGGCACCATCCCCGCAAGTTTCCATTTATCAACCATGCGGGAGCATGCGATTTTATCGACGCCGCGTTTGATGGAAGATTGAATGGAGGAAATGAATTGCATCAGTAACTAACCCCGCAGCACCTTGATGGCGTCGGCATAACCGGCGGGGCCGTTTTTGAACACAGCGGTTCCCGCGACAAGGACATTGGCGCCCGCCGCAATCACTTTCTTTGCCGTGTCCGGCGTGATGCCCCCATCGACCTCCAGATCAATATCGCGGCCAGTCGCATCTATGCGCGCGCGGACATCGCGGATTTTGTCTTCGAGCGGAATATAGGCCTGGCCACCGAAGCCGGGGTTCACGGTCATCACGAGAACGAGGTCGACAAGATCCATCACATGGTCGAGGACGGAAGTCGGCGTTGCCGGATTGATCGCAAGGCCCGCCTTTTTGCCCATGGCGCGGATCGCCTGCAGGCTGCGGTGCCAGTGCGAGCCGGCCTCCGCATGGATGGTGATGATATCGCATCCGGCATCGGCGAAAGCCTGAAGATACGGGTCCGCCGGCGCGATCATCAAATGGCAATCAAAAATCTTTTTTGAGGCACCGCGCACGGCCTTGATCACCGGCGGGCCGAAGGTGATGTTCGGGACGAAATGCCCGTCCATGACATCAATATGGATATAGTCCGCACCAGCCGCGTCAATCGCGGCGATTTCCTGCCCCAACCTTGAAAAATCGGAAGAAAGAATCGACGGGGCTATTCTGACGTTTTGGGTCATAATTCAAACACTTACGCGATGTGGAGGGGCGGATGAGAGGGCCTTACCGAATCATTGTACCCGTGATTTATCCACAGGGCAACGACAGCGCGAATCGTTTTGATAATTTTTTAAAGGTTTAGGCGTTCTTCTGTAACCTTGCGATATAGAACCCGTCCATGCCGCCTTGTTCCCCCAGATGCTGGGGCAGAATGCGGACATCCCCATCGGATGTCAGGCCGCCAATGATATTGCCTATTTCAGACGCACGGATCGGCACGCGCCGGAAATGGCGATTGGCGATCAGGAAACGGGCAACCTGATTTTCACCTTCGTCTTTTTGCAGGGAACAGGTGCAGTAAATCAATATGCCCCCAACCTCGAGCATTTCCGCCGCATTATCGAGAAGACGCGCCTGAATGCTCATCAACCCTTCCTGATCCTTGTAATTTTTGAGAGACAAAAGATCGGGATGGCGGCGAATAGTACCGGTGGCGGAACAAGGCGCATCGAGAAGAATATGCGTGAATTTGTCCCGCGGTTTCCAGACAGACCCATCTTCGATCATCGTCTGCACCTGCCCCTCCAGTTTCAGGCGGCGGAGATTTTCACGCAGTGTCGCCATGCGCGCGGCAGACCGGTCCGCCGCGACAACGTTGGCGCCCATCGCCGCAAGCTGCGCGGTTTTGCCGCCCGGGGCGGCACAGAGATCCAGAACCGTCTTCCCCGCAACATCACCAAGCAAGGTGGCAGGCAGCGCGGAGGACGCATCCTGAATCCACCACGCACCGTCATTGTATCCGGGCAGATCGGTGACATGCCCGCCGGACGAACGGCGCAGCGATCCAGTCGGCAGCACCGCGGCCTCCAGCGCACCGGCCCAGAGCGATTCTTCTTTCGGATTTTTGATCGTGATGTCGAGCGAAGCCTCAGTCAGAGAGGCCTCCGCAATTTCTTTCGCCTTCATCGCGCCATAGGCATTGATCCATTGCGTGTAAATCCAGTCGGGGATATTCAAGGAGGCCGCATCCTGTTCTTTCAGCCATGCTTTCCCTTCCCCCGTCATGCGGCGAAGAATCGCATTCACGAACCCCTTTTTGCCTTCCATCCCTTCGGCGGCGGCAAGATCAACCGACGTATTCACGGCGGCGTGGTCCGCGACATCCATGAAAAGAATTTGCGCAATGCCGATATAGAGAATCCATTTGAGCTGTTCCGGCCGCGGCAATTCCCCCTTGTCACTCGCCCGCAGCAAAAGATCGTCAAGCTGACCCCGGCGGCGGAGGATGGTCGATACCAGCATGCGCACAAACGCGCGGTCGCGCGGCGGCAGACGGTTAAAGCCGCTTTCGCGCTCCAGAACAGAGTCCAGCATCTTTTTCTGCCCCAGAACATGCGAAAGAATCGCAAGCGCGGCGGCGCGGGAGGCCACGCCATCGGATGGAAGATCGCCAAGCAAATCGGGCTGAAGGTCCGTCATGATGTCTTTATTATCTCGGCTTCGAGGTCACAGCAATGACGGATCAGGCGGTCATACAAACCACGCACCATATCGGCGTCCAGGCCTTTTTCAGCGGCGCGGGCGGCGCAACGTTCCCGCACTTCATCGACGCGGTCCTGCAACACGGGCGGGATATTCTGCGCGGCCTTGAGCGCGCCAACCTCGCGAATAATGCCTATCCGCTCAGCGAGTAAATCGACAATCTGGTCGTCGAGAGCATCGATGCGGTCACGGTAGGGCTTTAAAATTTCCATGGATATCCTATAGTCAGCTTATGAGCACAAAACCTGATACACCGAAAAAGCCGGATGATAAAGCCGTAAAACCGGACGCGCCCTTGCCGTCACAGGAAAAACCGCAAGAAATCGGGGGGCGCGGCGGCCTGGACCCCGTCCGCTATGGTGACTGGGAAATCGGCGGAAAATGCGTGGATTTTTAACCGCGCAATAAAAACGCCCTCCCCGCATGAACGGAAAGGGCGGTTTCAATAGAATAAGACTTACGCCGCCTTGATGTTCGCAAGGAAGCCCTTGATCTCCTTGTTGATAGACAAGGAGACATCGGAAATTTCACCGGCTGCGGCCAGCACACTCTTGCTCGCCTCCCCTGTCTGTTCCGCCGTGTTGCTGACATTCACGATAGAGGCCGTCAGGGAGTCGGTCGCCGAATTCGCCATGTGCAGGTTGCTGGTAATGTCTTTCGTCACAACGTTCTGTTCCTCCACGGCGGAAGAAATGGTCGAGGCGATCTCGCTGATCCTTGTGATTGTGGCGCTGATGCCCTGAATGGCCGCAACCGCATTTTCGGTCGAGCCGCGCATTGACTCGATCTGCACCGATATTTCTTCGGTGGCCTTTGCGGTTTGGGTAGAGAGCGCCTTTACCTCGTTCGCGACAACGGCAAAGCCCTTACCCGCATCGCCCGCCCGTGCGGCCTCGATCGTGGCATTGAGCGCGAGAAGGTTTGTCTGTTCGGCGATCTGGTTGATCAACTCCACCACCTCGCCAATACGTTGCGCCGATTGCGCCAGTTCTGAAACCGTGCCGTTCGTTTCTTCGGCTTCCTTCACCGCATGATCGACAATGTTGCTGCTTTCTTCGACCTGACGGGCGATTTCGGCAACGGCGGCGGATAATTCTTCGGTCGCGGCGACCACCGTCTGCATGCTGGTCGCCGTTTCCTGAGCCGACGAGGCAACGATAGAAGCCTGTTCCGATGTACCCACGGCATAACCCGACATATCGCGTGATGTCTGTCCCATATTGCCCGATGCCGATTCAACCTTGGCCAGATAGCCGGAGATATTGTTTTCAAACTCCGCGATCATGCTTTCAATTGCAATGCGGCGTTTTTCTTTCTGCTCCTGCTCCTTGCGGTTGGCTTCTTCGGCATTGCGCCGTTCGATTGCATTTTCCTTGAACGTCACGAGGGCACCGGCCAGATCGCCGATTTCATCCTTGTTGTTCGCATAGGGGACTTCGCCGTCAAGCTTGCCGCCTGCCACTTCGAGCATCGCATCCGTCATCGTGTTCAATGGTTTGACCACTTTGTTGCGGACCATCAGCATGGCAAATCCGCTGATGAGAATAACAAGCACCAGTTCACCGAGCATGAACCAGAAATTCATACGCGCATCGTTTTCAAGCTTGGTAACATAGTCTTTCATGACATCAAGCGCGGCAAAGGACGTTCCGACCAAAACCTCGAATGATTCATTCGTGATCTTTTGCCATTCTTCAAATCCCATCGGCGATGCATAGCCAGCAGCGAGGGTGTTATGAAGATTTTGTTTGATAGGCAAGATTCGGTCGAAATAGCCTGTTTGCGCATCTTCTGCCGCCTTTTTGATCGCGGGATCGGCTCCTTCGCGATAGGCAAGATCTTGCAGCAAAGGCCACACCGCGTTGATTTCACCCCACAGGGCGGCCGCTTTGGTTTGTTCCATCGGCGGCAAAACACCGGCCTTGATTGCCGCGGTGTAGACATTCCGTTCCAATCCAGCGGCTGCGCGAATAATATAGCCGAAATCCTTGATATCGATCAGTTCGGCAACATAGGCATCCTTCTGACGGGTTTCCACACCGATATCGCGAGAGATAAGCGAGAGAGCCTCGATCGCCACAGTCGCAGCGTCTTCCCAGCGTTGCTTGATATCGGCAGGACGGGCTGCCAACGGTTTGGTCGCTTCGGCGTCCGCCGTCTGACGCATCGCATAAAGATTGTCGCGTGCGGTTTTCAGATCCTCGACCTTGGTGCGGCCACAATCCATATTTTCGCAGGCCTTCACAACCTCTTCCAGCGCCGGCACCGATTTGGCGCGCAGATCGGCGATCACTGCAACACGTTCCGCGCTGACAGGTGTATCGCCCGTCACGGCGATCCGCACATCCGACCGCTCCACCCGCATATTCTGAAGCGCGATAAAGACATTATCCAGCACTATGGCCGCTTTATGAACGTCGCGCGCCGTGATCTGGCGGTCATAGGATGCTTTCAGGCTTATGGCGAATGTGGCGATAAGGAAGAGTGCAATAACGGCAAAAAGGGCGTTCAGGACTATTCCTATGCGTAATCTGGACATGGATAACGGGCTCCCGCGAAGTGAGTTTTGAGATGGAATGACAATATAGGAAACACAGGAATACTGGATGAATACGCGATATACATACCATGAATAGTATCAATCAGAAAATACTTATATATGTATGCAGTAAAATGATAAATTTCTGGTATTTCCGGCCATTTTCCTATACACCCAGCCCGAAGGCATGGCGCCTTTTGCTGCGCCGCCATAAAATTTTATAGAAAACGAGATATATCAAATGGTTAACGACCCGTCCAAAATCCGCAACATCGCGATCATCGCCCACGTCGACCACGGCAAGACCACCCTTGTTGACGGCATCCTGAAACAATCCGGCACGTTCCGCGAAAACCAACAGGTGGATGAGCGCGTGATGGATTCCAACGACCTGGAAAAAGAGCGCGGGATTACCATTCTGGCCAAATGCACCGCCATTGACTGGGACGGGTGCCGCATCAACATCATCGACACACCCGGCCACGCCGATTTCGGGGGCGAGGTTGAGCGCATCCTGAATATGTGCGATGGCGTTATCCTTCTGACTGACTCTGCCGAAGGCCCGTTGCCACAGACGAAATTCGTTCTCGGCAAGGCCCTGAAACTCGGCATTCGCCCGATCGTCATGATCAACAAGGTGGATCGTTCCGACGCCCGCCCGGATGAAGTTTTGAACGAAGTGTTCGATCTGTTCGTATCGCTCGACGCCTCCGACGAACAGCTCGACTTCCCCGTTCTTTATGCCTCCGGCCGCGACGGATGGTGCGCACCGAGCCTTGATGCGCCACGTGAAAACCTTCACCCGCTTCTGGACCTCGTGATGGAACATGTTCCCGCACCAAAGGTTGATCCCGATGCGCCGTTCACGATGCTGGCAACCCTCCTTTCGTCCGACCCGTTCCTTGGACGCACCCTGACCGGTAAAGTGTATACAGGCCGCCCGAAAATCAACATGGCCGTCAAGGCCATCGACCTCGAAGGCAATGCGGTTGAAAATTTCCGCCTGACGAAACTGTTCGCCTATCGCGGGATTGAGAAAGTTCCGGTGCAAGAGGCCGTCGCGGGCGATATCATCGTCGTTGCGGGGATGGAAAAGACATCCGTGGCTGACACAATATGCGACCCGTCCGTTACAACGCCCATCAATTCGGACCCGGTCGATCCGCCCACCATGTCTATTACAATCACAGTCAATGATTCCCCCTATGCCGGTACCGAAGGCAAGAAACTGACATCCACCATGATCCGTGAGCGTTTGATGGCAGAGGCCGAAACAAACGTCGCAATCCGCGTGACGGAATCCGCCGGGCGTGATGCGTTCGAACTGGCAGGCCGCGGAGAGTTGCAGCTTGGCGTCCTCATTGAAACGATGCGCCGTGAGGGATTTGAACTGTCTGTTTCCCGCCCGCGCGTGATCTTTCAGAAAGACGAAAACGGAAATGTGACGGAACCATATGAAGAAGTGATTTGCGATGTCGATGAACAATATTCCGGCGCGGTGGTCGACAAAATGACGCAACGCAAAGCCGAAATGACCGATATGCGCCCATCCGGCGCGGGCAAGACACGTATTACGTTCCTTGCGCCATCCCGCGGATTGATCGGATACCAGTCACAGTTCCTGACCGACACGCGCGGAACAGGTTTGATGAACCGCCTGTTCCATTCTTATGGGCCATATAAAGGTGAACTGGCCGCACGCCGTAATGGCGCCCTGATTTCCA
>CBFGQF010000032.1:0-13156 GCA_965650865.1 uncultured Alphaproteobacteria bacterium
TTGTCGAAACCAGACAGGCGATAGAATTGCGGGCCGACAATCACCACGGGCACCCCGCCTTCTTCATCCTGTTTGTGCAGACTATTGGTGCGGAACCACCCGTCGATCAGTTTGAACCCGTCACCGTTTTGCGCAATCCAGTCCTGCACGTACCAGTCTTCCTCATCCCACTGGGTATTCTGGGATTTTTTACCTTCTTCCAGATAGGGATTGAAGTTTTTATACTGTGCCCATTGCCAGTGACCGGGCCACCAGCCAAATCCGCCTGCCGCCATCGCCGGAGCAGACAATGCCAGGACTGAACTCGCCAAAATCAGGGCAAAATGGTTCATTTTTTTCATGCTTGGGCTCTCCGGACGGCTTAAATTTGCAGAATCTTTTAACGCAAATATGGTATCCTATAAAGATGATTGGTGCCATATCCACCGCGTTAACCGGACTTTTCGCCTCCTCGAAACGGGTAGAGGCGGCGGCTGGCAATATCGCGAACGCCTCCAGCGTCGGCTACACGCCCCAGACGACAGTCCAGACAACCAATGAAACCGGTGGTGCACAGGCCCGCAACGTCGACCGCCCGAACGGTACGTCCCGGGTTTATGCCCCTGATTCCCCGCTGGCGGACCCCTCCGGCTTTATCGGCCTGCCGAACGTGGATTTCGCCGAAGAGGCCGTAAACCTCAAACTTGCGGAAATCAGCTATAAAGCCAGCCTCTCTGTCATCAAAACCGCCGAAGACATGGCCGAGGAAAGCCTGAAGCTCCTTGACCGGAAGGCCTGATGGGGCATTTCCGGCTGCACGATTTTCTTTGACTTTTTTGCCCCGATCCCCTAATTGATAACCGTTATCAATTAGGTGTGTTCTATGATGGATATCCGCAACGAAGACGATCCGAACGACGATTTCGACACGCGCATGCGTAAACGCTGGCGCCGCGAACGCATCATGAAGATGCTCGATTATGAAGCAGGTCTGAAATCCAAAGGCGTCACAGACATTCAGTTCGAGCCGAGATGGGATTTTGACAAAGCCACAAACGACGACAGCCTCGCCTTCCTTGCGAAAACAATAACAAAAGTTTTCCCAAGCCCGCATCCTGACACCAAGGAAGAGCTTGTCACGACCATCTATGACCGGCATTTTGTTGTGTTTTATTTGCCCCAAGCCCCCGGACGGCATGAACACATCACTTGTCGGCATCTTGAAATGGATTATACCGACAAGAACAAGGTAGAGGCGGAACAGGCTGTCATCGAACGCGTGAAAGCCGCGATGATTTTGGCGCATAGTGCAAAGGCCTTGGGCTGGACCAAAGTCAATTTCGGCGACACCAGTGATGAATTATCACGATATATTTTAAAACTAGTCTGCAAGGATATTGGGCTGGACGCCAGTTCAGAAGAAGTCGCGGAGTCAAAAATCCCACCCTATGCGGCGTTCAATGGCGGCCTGAAACAAAAGGCGTATGACATCTACCTCGATATCAAGGACAATGCTGCTTTAACCGTGGCTACACAAAAATTCCCGCCAGAACCAGAGCCTGAGCCGGAAGACAAACAAATAGATATAGATGATGAGATTGAAAACAGCCCGTTTGCATTCGAGGACCAAGGTCCTGCGCCATTATCGCCATAAAAAATTTCAAGGTGTGTAAAAATGAGTGTTGCTTATAAAAAACGATCCGGCACGGATGAATCGTGCGTGTTTATTCTGCAAGATAAGCCGCCCGTCCTACCGATGGGCGAGCATAAAATATCCAATAAAGATCAGGCCAAACAATCCGGATTTTATGGCGCGGCGATGATTTTGGCCGATCCGCGTGTGGCCTCCATCACCCTCTTTTCATCCTCGAAGCTAAAAGAGTATGAAGGTGGGCCATGGGATTGTCTCGAAATAACGCTTAGATCCGGTTTATCGTGGGACAACGAGGTAAAAACATCGGCAACCCAATTGGGGGGGCAGCTCGCAGCATCGGCACCAAAAACAATCGCACAAAGTTATGCCGACATTATGGAACGAGAGTTCATAAAGAACAAAAAACCTTTTTATTCAAATCCGCAAGCTATGGGCAGCGATGCCGATATCATGCAGAATATCAGTGTTCATTTAAGAAAATCCTATATGGAGGCAACGGCCAACAAAGCAGAGTTTGATCGTAAGCAAGGCCGCGGTGAACGCACGACAGTCTATGATACGATCAGGTCCGATAAAGGACATGTCAGTGCAAAATCCTACAAAGGCGGTATTTTAACTGTAGTATTTTCTGGCAATTGCGGAAACAATTGCGTCAATGGCGGGGATACACGCGCAACAGAATCAGGCCTAAAAGCGGATTTAGGCCCTGCGTTCCCCTATATTCGTCAGTTCGTTTTTGAAAAGCAGGCGTAATTAAACTGTCGGTGCCGGTGCACGGGATTGCCCGCCAACACTACAGCCACGGCACGTTGCGCAATTACCACTGCATGCTGTATTAAAACTGGATGACAAACTCGTCGTTGTTTTAATCTCATCTCGTTTGAAAAACTTCTCGTAGTCGGTCTGTGCCTGCGTTGGCTCGGCGGCTTTCGGGCGGGCGATTTCGGCGGCCTGCATTGTTTGCATCAGGGGTTGTTGCATGGCGCTGGCGCGCGCCATTGCGGCCTCATGTTCTTTTTTCTCTTTGGCCTTTTTCTCATCGGCTTCGCGCTCCTGCGCGGCAAGGAATTTTTCACGCTCCTTGCGCTGATCGGCTTCGCGTTCTTCCCGCTCCACGATGATTTGGGATTCCATCATCTGCTGGATCGGTTTTTGCGCCATGTTCCGTAAGGTTTGTTTCGTCGCCTGCGGCGCAGCCGCGATTTCAGCCGCCGAAATATTGAGCGCCGTAGCCGAAACACCAAGCGATGCCGCAACAGATGTGATCGCATCCTGCGCCGATTTCATCTGGACAGCCTGCGTTTGTTCGATTGCTTGCGCTTTCGTCATTTCCGGCGCATCGCTGTCACGAGATTCAATTTTAGGGGCCTCGGCAGTCTGCGCCGCGATAACCGGTGCATCGTTTCCGAAAGAGCTTATAGAGCCGCCCGCCGCGAAAGCGGAAACACCGTTGCCCGAAGAGCCCGTCGAGCGGGGTCCAGTGTTCACGGGAGAATTTGGTTTAACCGCAGCGCGTGGCACGGCGATCGACGGTCCCTCTTCTTCAATTTCATCCGTCGGATTTTCAATCTTTGGCGTTTGCTGGACCGGTGCGACCACTTCGGCTTTTTGCGCTACAGGCGTCACAACGGGGGCTGCCTGAACCGGCGCCGTATAGGATGGCGTTTCCTGTTTATGCACAGGCGGGGCAGATTGCACGGGAGCAACATAGGCAGGCTGTTGGGGCACAGGGGCCGCCACAACGGGTGCCTGAACAAAGGCACGCGGCGCTTCCACCGCCTGAACACGCGGCGTTTCCGGTGCTTTCATTTCGGCCATGGCGGGCTTGGCAACGGTAGGAGCCACTTGCGCAGGAGACGGCGTAACAATCGCAGGAGCCACCGCTACAGGGGCCACGCGAACAGGCTGTACAGCGGCAGGAGTTTCAACCTTGGGCACCACCGGTGCAGATACTTGTGATGTGAATTTTTGAGCAGAAGGTGCGGCGGCCACTGGCTCCGGACGAGCAGGTTGTGCCACAGCGGGGGCCTCTGCTTTCGGCGCGGCTGCCTTAACAGAACTGACGGTATTGTTGTTATCGGCCTTCATCACAGGCGAAGACGCATTGTTTGTTGTCGTTACCGCCGGTTTCACCGCGGCCGGTGCAACCACTTGCGGCTTTTGCGGAGCGATAACAACTTCGGCGCGCTGGGCGGAGGCAATAACGGCATTCAGAACGGCGGGTTTCGGCAATTGGCCGGATTGCGTCATCGCTTCCAGTTTTTGTGTAACTTCCTGGCGGATCGGTTTCACAATCTGTTGCGCCTGCTTTAGCTGTTCCGGTGCACGGGCGATTGATTCCACTGTGCGGTTCAATTGGGCAACCGTATTGATCACGGCCGTTTCGGCAGGTGACATCTTCCCGCTTTCCATCGCCTCGCGAACAGGCGCAAGATCGGCGGCGCGGGCACGCGGTCCTGCGGCCTCCAAAATACTCACTGTGTTTACTTCGGCTTGCGGCAATTGTTGCGCGCCGCTGGAAACATTTAAACCATCGACACCATCGCCTTCCAGTTTTTCGAAATGGAAGATCAGATATTGTTCGCCGCCCCCAGTGAACATTTTTTCCAGCGCCGGAACATTCGTCGATGTCGATTTGGTCCAGTTCGATCCCTGTCCGGCAAGGTGATAATCAACAGTGCTGTATTCCGCGCCGTATTTTTTCTTGCCGTCAAAGGCAACCATGAAATGGGTTTTGCTTTTATCAAGTTCGGGCGCTTTGTCCGCAACCGTAATCGACACTTCGAGCGGGGTCGGTTTTTCTTTGCGTGTAAAATCCGCACCCAGTTGCGTCGCCTGTGTTTCCAGAGCGTCCACAAGCACATCCGCAACGTTGTTGGAGAGGCCAAATTCGCGCAACTGCTCTGCGACTTCGATCAATGCATCATATGGTTTGTTGCGGGCTTTGACCTTGAGTTCGATGCCGCGTTCACGCAGATCAAACACGCGCTGGACGGCCTGTGCAAAAAGCGGGTCAAGATCTTCCACCGCGTCATTGCCATGCAATTCCGCTTGTGATGACACATCAAATTCTTGCTGTTTTTTCAGGGCCGCCGTCATAGGTAATCACTGTTAAAGTATTATTGAAAATCCTGATAATAGGAATTATTCTCAAGTACGTATATCTATTCCTCCGTCAGGGTTTTCGCAAGTGTTCTCTTCGCCCGCTTCTGTCCTTTTTTTGTTTAAAAATTCAAAGTCGCCCTGATCATCATTTATATAGAACAAATCAAGAACATATGATAGTCTGCCTGTTATGAACAAACCTTATTTCGCCCAACCCAGCCCAATGATCCGCGGCCGCGGTACACGGGAAAACACATCGGGCCGGTTTGAAAGGCAATCCCGCGTTACCGACGGTGATGACTACGATGCCATTGCCCTCGCCGAAGAGGAAGACTTGGCAAATGGGCTGCAAATGCGCACTGTTTTGCATACCGATACCAGCCGGTCCATCATCACCACCAACGACAGCCCCGATGTGGGAATGGAGGCCTCGGTCAACCCCTATCGCGGATGCGAACATGGCTGCATTTATTGTTTCGCGCGGCCAACGCATGAATATCTCGGTCTGTCTGCAGGTGTTGATTTCGAAACGCAAATCTATGTGAAGCCGAATGCGCCGGATCTTGTTGCCGGAAAGCTTTCCTCTAAAGCTTGGACCCCGAAAGTCGTCATGATGAGCGGTGTCACGGATTGTTACCAGCCGAGCGAGCGGAAACTAGAAATCACCCGCGGCTGCCTGAAAGTGTTCAACGAATTCCGCAATCCTGTGTCGATTGTAACAAAAAACTTCCTCGTTACGCGTGACATGGATATTTTTAGAGAGATGCGGGACTGGAATGGCATCGGCATTCTGTTATCCATCACCACGCTTGATGGCAAGCTTGCGCGAACGATGGAACCCCGCGCCTCGCAACCCGCATTGCGGTTAAAGGCTGTCGAAATGCTCGCCAAGGAAAACATCAAGGTCGGCATTATGATCGGCCCCGTTCTGCCCGGCCTGACCGACCATGAAATCCCGGCTATTTTAAAGGCCGCCGCCGATGCAGGCGCAACGCGGGCCCACTACACGATGCTGCGCCTTCCCTATAGCGTTAAAGACATGTTCCAGACATGGCTGCGTGATCATTACCCCGATCGTGCTGAAAAAGTCCTGTCCCATGTCCGCGATACGCGCGGCGGCAAACTCTATGAGTCCGATTTCGAGACTCGCATGCGCGGCACAGGCCGTTACGCCGAAAGCATCGCCGATATTTTCAAACTCTATAAGGCGAAATACGGCTTGAACAAACCCACCCCGCCGCTTTCAACCGCGCATTTCCGCCGAAACGCGCGGGAGGCGCAGCTTTCGCTTTTTTAGCCAGGAAGACAAAAAGAGCTAATGAAATTATGCAAACACACGTAGTTTATATTGTCTTTCCTGCCTTATAATTGCTAATAATCCTAACCTTGTTACAACCTTGGAACGGGATTTTGGATTGAAAGTCGTATTGATAACCCACCACGCAATAGATGGTGACCGCAAAACAGGGTTCCACTTCTGGGCGGATATTCTGGCACGCAGGGGACATTCGGTCCGCTGGATGACCGTGGGCTTCAGCCGCGTAACGGCTTTGAAAAAAAATGCCCGTAAAAACAATCCGCCCTATAACAAATGGGTGCAGTTCTCTGACAATATCCAAAGATATGTCTGGTGCCCGCTGTTTCATCCGGTCGATCTGGGCAATCGGCTCCTTAATCTTCTGTCTTGGCCAGTCTTTGCGCTATATCCAAAAATGATGCCGAAGAATCTTTTAAGCGGGCTCGAAGGCGTTGATTTCTTTATTGTCGAAAGCGGGGCCGGCATTGTTCTGGTGCCAAGGCTGGCGAAGCTATTTCCCAATGCCCGCTTCCTGTATAATTTCAGCGATCGTTACTCTGTTATAAAATACCATCCCATCATTCCCCACACAGACAGGCTGTCGCTCCCCCTGCAAGACGCCATCAGGGTAAATGCAACAGCGTCTATCGCCGATTTCCCGCCGGATGCGCCCGTACAATATATCCCCCAGGCCATCGAAAAAAGATTGTTTGATAATGCAACCGTCAATCCCTATCCCACAGGGCAGAATGCCATCAGCATCGGCGACATGCAATTTGATGCGCACGCAATCGAGGTTTTGGCTAAGGAATTTCCGACATGGAAGTTTCATATTTTTGGCCGCAAGGCAAAACTGGAAACGCCCCTGCCGAACGTGATCGTCTATGGCGAATTCGCCATGGAAAAACTGATCCCCTATATCAAGTTTGCGGACATCGGACTTGCCCCTTATTCCCATTCGGAAGATTGCGAATATTTAAGTGAATCGAGCCTGAAACTTGTTCAATATACATACTGCTCTCTTCCTATAGTCGCGCCCAAATTTGCCTCGATCGGACGGGCGCATGTCATTCCATACGATTCCAGCCGTGTCGATGAGACAATCGGGAAAGCGTTTTATACCGCCATGGCATATGACCGGGGTATGATCGACCGGTCGTCCATCCTGAATTGGGAAGAAATGCTTGCAAAAATGATATCGACGATTGGCGATGGAAACGATGTACGGCAAATGGTTGCCAGCATTCTTGATGAGGGACCACATGCCTAAAACCATTCTTGTCACCGGCGCCGCCGGGTTTATCGGTTATCATCTGGCATCGCGCCTGTGCGGTATGGGCGTGCATGTGGTCGGCATAGACAATTTGAACGACTATTATGACGTTGGTTTAAAAGAAAACCGGCTGAAAAACCTTAAAACGCATTCGAATTTCACATTCGAAGCCATGGCGCTGGAGAATGGTCAAAGGCTCGATGACATCGTTAAGGCGCATAAACCCGAAGCCGTTGTAAATCTGGCGGCACAGGCGGGAGTCAGATATTCGATAGAAAACCCGCATGCCTATGTTTCAAGCAATCTTGCGGGATTTTTGAATGTGCTGGAAGCGTGCCGCCGCAACGATATCGGCCATCTTCTATATGCATCCTCCAGCTCTGTGTACGGTGCAAACACGCGGCTCCCGTTTTCGGTGTCCGACAATGTCGACCATCCGGTTTCATTGTATGCCGCCACTAAAAAATCCAATGAATTGATGGCGCACTCCTATGCCCATCTTTACGGATTACCGTGCACCGGCCTGCGGTTTTTTACGGTCTATGGGCCATGGGGAAGACCCGATATGGCGTATTTTAAATTTACAAAATCGATTTTTGAAAAAAAGCCGATTCAAATTTTCAATCATGGGGATATGAAACGCGATTTCACCTATATTGATGACATTATCGAAGCGATTGTCCGCTTGATTGATATTCATCCGGCGCCCAACCCGAATTGGAGCGGAGACAAGCCAGATCCGGCGACAAGCAAAGCACCCTACCGCCTGTATAATATCGGGAACAGCAGTCCAGCAGACCTGATGGACATGATCAGAATACTGGAAAAGGAAACAGGCATAGAGGCCGTGACCGAAATGCTTCCCATGCAGCCGGGTGATGTGTATGCCACATACGCAGATACAGAGGAGCTGGAAAAGATTTGCGATTTCAAACCGCGGACCAGATTGCAAGACGGCCTCTCGCGTTTTGTGGGCTGGTACAGGGATTACTACAACGTCGGCAACGGCCCGTACAAAACATAAGATTCCCTTTGAAAACCGCCAGAAAATTTCGTGCCGGGCGATTGGCCTATGGACTTATCAACGAACGGATATTTATTGGAAAAGAATGGTGGGCGGTACAGGGATTGAACCTGTGGCCCCTACCGTGTCGAGGTAGTGCTCTACCGCTGAGCTAACCGCCCACATAATCGGAAAATGGTGCCGGCAGAGAGGATTGAACTCCCGACCTTCGGTTTACAAAACCGCTGCACTACCGCTGTGCTATGCCGGCACACCAAAACCGAATCTTGACTTTTATCTTAAAAAGCCCCGAAAACGGCCAATTTCTGCGGTTTTTGAAGTTTTCCCGCGATTGACCGAGAGGATGTGTAACAAAAAAATACGGCGCGGAACAGTGTTTTTTTTGCCTTTTTGCATTCGGCGATTAAATTTTGTAAAAACAGGGGAAAATCTGTTAAATTATAAAAGGATAGCAAAGCCGCCCCCCGTATAGCCCGGGGGCGGGATTTAGGTAGAAAAGTCTTATGTCTGATAAAAAATCCGGCGCCAGCGAAATGGCCATGGGATGGGGTATTTTGCTCGCGGTGTTTGCGGCAATTGCCTATGTCATCTGGCTGAAATTCAGTGATCAGATCGAAAGTGGAATCCGCTGGATTCGCTATGGCGAGATGTGGATTATATCCTGGTTCCTCCCCGCTGATTACACCGTATCCTGGAACGGACAGGATATCCCCTATACCCAGATGATGGATGTCGCAAGAACCATTCCCACGGAACGGATTGACGGCGCGTTTTTAGGAATGCTTTCCACTGTGGCCATGGGGCCCTATATGTGGATCACCATTCTATTGACCCTTGCCTTCGCCTTCTGGGCCTTGTTCAACGGCCCCGGAACCGAACACCGCACCAAATATGATCTGGATGGTTTGATCAAACGTCAGGCGAAGATTTTCCCCATCATATCGCCCGTCGTCGATTTCAACCCATCAAAACAACCGCCCCGTGCGCCGGGTGCGCCCGTCCCGGCGGAATTGCCCTTGTTTGCGGAAGCCTTAAGCCCGGAAGAATGGATCGCCTACAATTCCATTCCGGTCATAGACAACAAACTGGACGAAGATGCGGCTGCCAAGGCCTTTGCCAAACAACTCGGCCCACGCTGGCGCGGCGTCAAGCATCTGGAACCCTACAAGCAGATTTTCATGGCCGCCTGTTGCCTGAAGGCCGCGCGCAAACGCGCCGATGCCGATACAATGATGGGCCGCCTTGCCCAATGCTGGAGCGATAACAAAATCAATCTCAGCAAGGATTCGAAATTGCTTAAAGAAGCGCGCGCGGTTTTAGCGCGTGAGGATATTGCAGGGCCAACTTTAAAGAAATGCAACCAGCACGCATGGGAAACAACCGCTCTTCTTCGGGCTCTGGCAACCGCGCGGGAAGAAGGCGGGGTTTTGGCTCCGGCACAATTCGTGTGGATGCGGGCATTCAACCGCGCACTCTGGTATCCGCTGAACAATCTGGGGCGCCAGTCTTTCCATATGGAAGCAATCGGGGCCATGGCGCATTTCAAGGCAGAAAAGATGGCGCAGCGCCCTATCCCGCGCCCAAAGGTAACAGACCCTGCGAAGTCACTGGCAGAATATATGGCATCCAATAAGGCACGGCCAATTCCACAGCTTGATTACAGCGGATCGAAAAAAAGTGGCATCAAGAAACCAAAAGCGGCATAGGACATGAATACGATGTGCAATTTTTTCAAGAAACAGGGAACATATCAATCATCCGCCAAGGTGGTTGATGGTAACCTGATACTGACATTGCCCGATGCCATCAACCCGATCATCTGGCGTATGGAACTCGGCAACGTGAAGGCGTCTGCTCTGGAAGTCCGCGCCAACGATAATATCTTCCTACTTGCGCTTAAGACACCCAAGGGGGAAGAGCACGAAATCGCCCCGTTTGAAAGCCGCGAACGTGCCATATACGCCTTAATGCAAGTATCGGACGCGCTCGGCAAGGCCGAAGGCAAAATGACACCGCCATCAACGACGATTGTACAATCGGGGCAACCGGTTTATGCGGCGCCCGCCACTGTAAAATCGTCCGGTGCCGGATATAAATGGCTGGCCGCGCTCGCCACCGCCATAGTTCTTATCTTCCTTTTTTCTTTCGTGTCGGGATTGTCGCCCGAACCGGAAATTCTCGGCACGGCGACAGATCCATCATCAACATCAATTGATCAAGGGGAAAGCGGCGTTCCGCTCTCCGCCGACGAGGTCCTTCGGGGGTTTTAACGCGCCATGGCAGTGAATGAAAGAAAATATGGCTATTACGCGAACCTTCGCGACGTAAGGCCAATCTATATCCGTCTTGCGGAATGGATGAAGAAACCCAAACACTCGTTTGTGTTGTTTCTTATGTTTATTCTACCTCTCTACTTTATCCCCGCCATTCGGTTGGTTACAGACATTGTTCTGGCCACCAGCATTCTCTTCTTTTGGTGGCTGAGAACCCGCGAGCGTAGACTGCCTTTCAAGCATCCAATGGATTCGAAATTCAAGGACCCCGTGAATATGGGTCCGGGCCGTTCCGGGCAGCCGGAGGGCATCCTCTATCTCGGCAACACGCGCGGCGGCGATAACACGAATGAGGAAATCTGGTTCTCCAACTCCGATGCCAGAACGCACATCCTCTACCTTGGAACCACCGGGGCCGGTAAGACCGAAGGTTTGAAATCGATGGTAACGAACGCCATGACATGGGGTTCGGGCTTCGTTTACATCGACGGTAAAGCTGATACAGACTTGTGGTCGTCCCTTTCCTCCCTCGTCCGTCGCTTCGGCCGGGACGACGACCTTCTGGTCCTGAACTATATGACCGGTAACTCCGATGCGCGTGCGCCGTCGAATACGATGAACCCGTTCAGTTCCGGTTCCGCCGGTTACCTGACCAACATGCTGGTCTCCCTGATGCCACAGGCGGAAGGCGACAACGCGATGTGGAAGGAACGTGCGGTTTCCCTGATTTCCTCGCTTATGCCCGCCCTGACCTGGAAGCGTGACAACCAAGACATCCCGCTATCCGTCAGCACGATCCGCGATTATCTTTCTTTGAATAATATCATCAAGCTCAGCCGCGACGACGCGCTGCCTCATGATCTGCGGGAATCAATCAAGGGTTACCTTGATACGCTGCCGGGTTATGTCGACGCCGCGTTTGACGACAACGGGAAGGAAAAGCCAGCCGGGCCGGACCAGCCGATGATCGACACGACCACAGTACGTCAGCAGCACGGCTATCTGACCATGCAGTTCACTCGCTCCCTGCAATCGCTTGGCGATGATTACGGCTACATCTTCGATACGCAGGCCGCGGACGTCGACATGGTCGATGTTGTTTTGAATCGCCGCGTGCTGATCGTTCTCATTCCTGCCCTTGAAAAATCCGGCGATGAAACCGCGAACCTTGGTAAAATCGTGGCCGCGACCCTGAAAGGGATGATGGGGTCAACGCTCGGCGCGACAGTGGAAGGCGAATCTGCCACCGTTATCGAATCCAAACCCGCACACTCGGCAACACCGTTCATCACAGTGTTCGACGAGGTCGGATATTACGTCTCCGAAGGTATGGCCGTTATGGCGGCGCAAGCACGTTCGCTTGGTTTCTGCCTTATCTTCTCGGCGCAGGATTTGCCCGCCCTGCAAAAACGTGTGAAGGAAGAATCCCGTTCCATCACCGGTAACTGTAACATCAAGATCTTCGGCAAGCTCTCTGACCCGACCGATACAAAAGATTATTTCGAACGTCAGGCCGGTAAGGCCCAGATCATGCAGACGACAGGCTTCCAGCTTCATGGCGGCGTGTCCACCGGGTCTTTCTACGACAACAACGCCGCCGGTATCGGTTTCATGGAACGCGCCGACTATGGCGATCTGAAGAAACTCCGCGAAGGTATGGCGGTCATGATTTTCGAAGGCACCGTCATCGATGTCCAGATTTTCTATTCGAACCCCGGTCATGCCAAGGCCATGCGCGTCACGCGTTATCTTTCCCTGCCTCCGCCGGATGAACAGATCATCAAGCACCGCAAGCAGATTACGCAATTGCGCGACCATCTGATCAACAAAACATGGACGGCGGCAAAGGCCGATGTGAATTCTGCGGGATCGGAACAGATCGACGCGCTGTGCGATGGTTATAAAATAGGCACGAAGATTTTCGACGTTCCGACCGATTACGGCATCGCCGCCGTATCCGAACTCCACGCCCGCCAATATCCGGACGAGGCCGCGAAAGCGCTGAGCGGTGAGACTACACCGCCGCCAGCTCCCGCCGCCACAACGGCCCCGGCGGCTACCGCCCCATCCACTCCTGCTGCGCCACTTGCAGCGCCGGTAAAGGCGGCAGAGCCAGCACCAGCCGCCGCAAAACCATCAAACCCGATGGGCTTTTTCAAGAAGAGCGATACAGCGGCAGCCCCTGCCGAAACAACGGCGCCTGCCGCCCCCGTCAGGGAAGAAAACAAAGTGTCATGGAATGAATTGATCGACGAGAAAACGGCAACCGCGTTTAAGGCACCAGAACTCGATAGCGAAACAAAATCGATTCTGGAAGAGGCCGGGTCGAACCTCGCCTCCAACCTGTTTGGCAAAAAGGAATAATGTTTTGAAATACAGAAACAGGCAGTCGGGCAGTGCCATCATCATCATTTTAATCGCCGTCGCCCTGTTCGCGGCCCTGATGTACACCTTCATGCGCGGCAGCCAGCAGGGCCAAGGAAATCTAACTGCCCAGCAGGCCAAGATCGCTGCGCAGGAATTAATAAATTTTTTTGGTGTAGTCGAGAGA
>CBFGQF010000033.1:0-12923 GCA_965650865.1 uncultured Alphaproteobacteria bacterium
ACCGCACGGATTTGAATATGTATCCATCGGCCGCCCGGCCCTTACGGCCAGTGGCCAGAAAAAACTGCGTGCCGTATAATGAGCAAACTTCTTGCGCATCCCGAGGCGCTGTTAAACATCGTGCAACGCATTGCCTTGGGCGCAGGGGATATTACCCTGAATTACTATAGCGAGGCGGGATATCAGGGGGCGGAAGTAAAGGGTGACGGGTCGCCCGTCACGCAGGCCGACCGCGAAGCCGAAGCCTATATCATCAATGGATTGAAAGAAATATCCGCAGACATTCCGGTTGTCGGCGAGGAAAGCCATCATCTTCTGGACGACGTCGATTTGGGCGGATATTTCTGGCTGGTCGATCCGCTCGACGGGACTAGGGAATTCGTAAAAGGCGGCGAAGAATACACCGTCAATATCGCCCTGATCCATAAGGGCGAGCCTATCCTCGGTGTGATCGCCGCGCCCGTGATCGGTGAAGTCTATCTGGCGCACCGCGATTTGGGAGCGGCCAGATGGCTTGAAGAAACCGACACCCTGAAATCCATCCGCACACGTGATGTGCCCGCACGCGGCAATATCGTCATCGTCAGCAAGAGCCGCGGGAGCGGGACGGCGATGGATCAACTGCTCGATAATTTCAAGGTCGACAAGAAAATCAGCCGTGCCAGCTCGCTCAAAATCTGCGCGGTTGCGTGCGGCAAGGCCGACATCTATCCCAATATCGGCGAGACATGCGAATGGGACCTGGCGGCGGGTCATGCAATCATCCGCGCGGCGGGCGGGGATATTTTTGACATGCAGGGCCATGTGATCACCTATGGCCACAAAGACCGTTCTTTCATCAATCCGCCCTTTATCGCGGCAAGGGAATTTCCCCTGCCGGTGGAGAGCCTATAACCGGTCACCCGGCGAAGGCGGTTTGACATCCGGCACGACCGGTTTTTCAGCGCCGGCTTTTGGCGGCGTTTCTTCCTTTGCGGTTTCCGGTTTCGGTTCGGTCGACTTATCCGCTGGCGGCTCCGTGTCCTGCCCGTTCACCTTCTTATAAAAGTCCAGCAGCGGTTTGCCGCCGACAAAGCCGATGGCGGCCCCCGCGGCCCCGCCGATCAGGGTGCCCTTGCCGGGCACCAGCGAACCGACGCCCGCGCCGATCGTGCCATAGACGATGGCCCCTTCAACGCGTTCCTTGCCAACGACATTCCCCGCGGCATTGCCCGCGCCGGCTACCACCTTCGCGCCGAAATCCAGCGCGCCTTTCACCGCCTCTCCGCCTTTGTTGAGATTTGCATCTGCGGCCTTTCCCGCCGCGTCGAAGCCTTTTTTCAGGCCGCCCGCGATATTCGTGATGATGTTGCCTTTTGGGTCTTTGTTGTTGTCTGTCATCGCACCAATTCCAGTTGCGGCATGTTGATGGAGGCGGGCGCAACCGCTTGCGCCGCCTGTTCATGGGAAGTAACGGGAGCGAATTGTGCCGGATTGTCCGCCAACCGGTTGAACATATCATGCGGCAGGATGCCTTCGCGCACGATGGTGCCGATCATCGCCTCGCTCAGCGGGTAACAGGTCGTCTCATAAATGTCCTGATAGAATTCAATTTGTTTGTGCAGCCATTTGAATTCTTTCGAATAGACGCCATGCACTTCCCATTTACAGACCGCATCGCCCTGCGGGATCAACGCATAGACATCTTCTTCGGGACGCCACTGCATGGGATAGAACGTGCTATCCGTTACGTGATAATACATGCCGTTATCAAGTTGGGTGCTGGTCGGCAGGGATTCCGCGCCGGTAACTTCGTACAATTCGCCCGGAATTTTCATCTGCTTGTTCGTGACATAGCTATAGACCGTATCCTTTGTCAGATGAAACGCCACGCCCGCACCGCCGACAAAGGCCATGTTGGTCAGGATCGCCGCGGTCGCAAAAGCACGCATCAGGCGGCCCGGTGAAAAGACGGGATCCCCTTCCGCATCGAGTTTCAGGCCCTTTGCATCATGTTCAAAAGCGTTCCAGACGAAGATGTCTTTCAGTTCGCCCGCCACCCAAAAAGCCGGAGCCGCAATCGCCCTTGCCACAGGCTGCACCGCCTGCCAGAGTTTGTGCGCCGCGCCCCAGGCCTTGTTGATCCGCGTGGCGGCCAGATGCATGTCGCGGACCTTGTCGAACAGGGTAGAGTTATCTTCCTCTGCGCTTTGCGCCTTTTCACGGGCATTCATTTCACGCAGGATGTCGTCCGCCGCCTTTTTGGTGGCATCCGCCCCGCCTGCATTGGTTTTGTCATGATCGTTTCTCATGTGTTCTCCTTACGCCATCATCGGCGTGAATTGCGGAATGAACGCCGCGCGTTGCCACGCCACCGAGGCCGCCGCCCCGAACGCCGCGCCGCCGCCGACAGGGGCGATACGCGCCGGTTCGGGCAATGGCGTTTCTTCTATGGCAGGCGAGGGGGTGATCGGGTTTTCCGTTCCTTTGGGCACGAAATCCATTGTGAATTTTTCACCATCCGCATCGTATTTCGCCGTGATTGTGCCGCCAGCCGCACTGGAATTGTTCAGCACGATGTCGGCAACGCCGCCAGTCAATTCCCGCGTGAAGAATTTTTGCACCTGACGCGCGCCTTCTTCGGGTTTGTAACGGTCGGCCACAAGCGCCTTGATGTCATCTTTTGACAGATCAACCGCAATAGATTTTTCAGCAAGGCGTTTGTTGAGTGAGGAAAGATCGCGCGTGATGATCCGTTCAATGTTTTCCGGCGTGTGCGCCTTTAAAAGCAATTGACTGTCGATCCGGTTGATCAGCTCCTGCGGGAATATCTTTCGTAGCTCTACCTTGATATCTGCCTCGCTGTTTGCCGATGTGCGGTGCGCATCGAATGACATATGCTGGCCCAGATTGGTCGTCATGATAAAGACCACGTTGCGGAAATCACCCGTGCCGAGTTCATCACTGAGGCGGCCTTTGTCGAGCACCTGCAAGAGGACCTTGAACACATCGGGGTGCGCCTTTTCGACTTCATCGAGCAGGATGACCTGATATGGCTTGCGGCGCACGGCATTCACAAGCGCGCCGCCCTCGCCATATCCGGCATAGCCCGGAGGGGCGCCGATAAAGCGCGAGACGGTATGTTTTTCCATGAATTCCGACATATCGAACACGGTGATGGAATCCTTGTCATCATAGAGTTCTTCCGCCAGGACCTCGGCGATATAGGATTTACCGATGCCGGAGGAACCCAGCATGATGAAGGACCCGATCGGTTTGCTGGGGTCTTTCAGGCCCGCCTTCGTGCGCTTGATCGCGTTGTCGATCACATCGATGGTTTCATCCTGACCGTAGACTTTTTCCTTCATGTTCGGACCAAGGATTAGCGCTTTCGCGGCCTCGTTCGCGTTTAAGTCTTTTGCCGGAATGCCGGAGATTTCGCCGAACAGGGCGCGCACATCCCCGATATTGAGGTGAAGCGTGTCGTTGTGTTCGCCTTTCAATTTACGGGCGGCGGCATCGGCCTCTTCCACATCCTTGGTGCCCTGGCGGATATACCCTTCCAGTTCCTTGGCCTTTGGCGTTTTGATCATCGCGAGTTCGGAATCGGTTGGATCCGTGCCCTTTTCGGATTTCCATTTTTCGCGGATTTTGTCCATTTCGGCCTCGAGTTGTTGTTCGTTCGAGAGCAGTTCGTTTTCGTTGGAACGTTTGCGCCGATAGGCCGCGCCAAGATCATGGGCGCGTTTTTCCCAGATTTGGTTGATGCCGGCGATTTTGGAATCGATATCGGATTTTTGCGCGAGCAAAGCGGCATCATCCGGCGTTTTTTCAAGCTCGGCGGCCAGTTTTTCCAATTTGGATTCGAGATCGTCCAGTTCCTTGGGGCGGGACTGCATGCGCGTGACAAACGTGCTCGCGATCTGGTCACGCATGCGAAGGGACCGTGCCGGTTGTTCCCGCATATAAATACGTAAGTTTGGATAAAGGAATGTCAGGTTGACGATTTCCGCGTTGGCTTCGTCACTGATATGCAACCCGTCATGATGGGCTTCGAGCGAGGATTTCGTCTTCGCCATGATTTCATGCACGCGTTCTTTTGACGGCGGTTTCTTTTCCATCACGGTAAAAAGTTCGGCGATTTCCGAATGCGATGCGAGAACCGCGCCGAGATTGTTTTTGCCCGGTTCATCCCGCACCATCAGGATAGATTGAAATTTTCCTTCGATCAGGCCTTTGACAAAGGTGGAGATAAGGCCCGGCACCTGATTGTCATCAATGCCTTTCAGCCACTGGTTCGCATCTTCGATGATCAGGACATGTTCGCCGGGGCGGTCCAGTTCCGTGAAAATGCGTTTGATGTCTGCTTCGATCTTGTCCGGGTCATTGTTGCTGAACAACGTGTTGCTGTCGAGCACGAGGAAGCGGCGATCGACCATGTGCAGGGGAAGGCGTTTTTCGCCTTCGGCAATGGTTCCATTGATCGTTGCCAGCTTGCGGCGGGCAATCCCTTCAATCGCGGCGGTCTTGCCAAGGCCGGATTTACCGACATAGATCAGGTTGCGGTTGTTGCTCTGCCCCAGAATGCTCGAAATTTTTTCGATATCGCCGTCATCGACCAGAATCGATTCCTTTTTTCCTGCGGCTTTTGATTCCACGATGTCTTCGAGATCATGAAGCAGGTCACCGGTTTTGTAGGCGAGGGTTTTCTTCCTTTTTTCTTCAATCTTTCTTTTGTCTTCGTCGCTGATATAGGCGGCCATAATACTCATACTCCCTGTGTGTCGTTTTTATTGGTTTTGTATTATTTGCAGTGGTCCCTTGTGGGTGTTCAGTGGAACCGGACCCTTGCAAAGATCCGGCCCCACCCACACAGGGTTAACCCAAGGCCGGACCTGATAGGCCGGACACAGGTTGACCATTCGTTACCTTGTCATCTTCGGGCG
Organism: uncultured Alphaproteobacteria bacterium; assembly: GCA_965650865.1. Classification (GTDB taxonomy): domain Bacteria; phylum Pseudomonadota; class Alphaproteobacteria; order Micavibrionales; family Micavibrionaceae; genus Micavibrio_A. The sequence continues at coordinate 4,926 of CBFGQF010000033.1, forward strand.
TGCCGAACAGTTTTCTGTTCACTTCGCTTTCGATGGCAAGGGCAGCTTCATTCGTCTTGCCGAGTTTTTCGGTCTGGTCGATCAGGCGATCGATCAGCTCCTTACGTTCCCCGGCGATTTGCAAGACGATGTCGTTCCGTTCCTCCATGGATTCTTTCATGCTTTTCACGATGTCACCCATGCTTTTCACGTTTTCGTTTCTCGCCATACGGGCCATCAGGCCGCGTTCCATTTCCTTGGCCATGTCATTAAGGTGATAAGCCATTTCCTGCTTATACGTTCCTTCCGACACGAGACCCTGGACGAAGGTGGCAAGTGTTTCGATACGCATGACCGTACTGTTGCCGGTGGCAGCGGCCGTGGCGATGGAGAGCATCTGCTGCTGGGTTGCAGAGGCCAAACCTTCTTCCATCTGATCCTTGTAGATCGTCAGGTCGATTTGTGTCTGGCCGAGCTGTCCCGCGATGGACGCCGTCGACTGGTTCGCCTTTTCCAGCGAGGTGACGTGTTCGTTCAGAGAACGGATTTTCTTGTCCCGCTTCATGGCCGCCACGCCGCCTTCGACTTCCTCAGATTCTAGTTCTTTCAATTTCAAGACGTTTCTTTCCTGTGCAATGCCTTGCCCTTCGAGAAGGATCGCCACTTGCTCTACCGTGTTCTGGGTAGCGATATGCGCATCCGTTACGCGGTCCAGAAGGCTTTTGAGCTGCGCGCTGACCCCGCTGAGCGTTTCTTCCGTATTGTCGATATAAGACAATGTAAGGTTCGAAAGATTGGTCAGTTTCGCCTTGAACTCATCCGTCCCGATATCGAGGATTTCGAGGATTTGTTCATGCACGCGGTAATCTTCGTTGGTGACGAAGGTGGTCAGCGCCGCGCTCTTCGATTCAAGCGTTGTGCTTTCCTTCGTCAGGTCTTCGCGTTTCAGGTCGATCTTTGCCTGCAGATCAGCGCGGGCGCGCTTGTCTTCGGCAAGTTGACGTTTCTTGTCACCTTTTAGAAAGAGGAATGTGTCGCCTTCGTTCTCGGCTATCTTGATCTGCAAGGCGCGGGCATCGGTGTCCATGTCGCGCAGTTCACCGGTCAGGCCGTCGACCTTGATACGCTGCTCCGCAATCGCCTTATCCAGCGCTTCCTTTTCCAGTTCCTTGTCCTTGGCGCTGAGAAGGGCCTTGATGAGGCCTTCCGGACCGCCGTGTTTTTCAAGGATGCTGTCTATAATCACAAGCTTGTCCTTCAGGTCGGATCGGCTGCCCACCATTTGATGGTATTCGTCCAGAACATCACGAAGACCGGCGCGCAGTTCCGAAAGAGGGTTGTCGCGCGTCAGTTCGATGGACTGTCGGTTATGCATGATAAAGACATTGAGGTAATGGGCGACCATCGCCTGGTTGTCTTCGATCGCCTTAGGATTTCCTTCGAGGTCTTCTTCGTTGAACACGAGAAGTTCGGCAACCTTGATGGCCTTTTCTTTCGGGTCTAGCGAGGTGTCGTTGAGAATTTTACCGATAGGGGATTTGTCGAGATCGACTTTGGCGATCGTGACTTTATTATCCTGTTCGCTTGCGCGTTCACGGCGGAAACGATCAAGTCCCGATTTGGCTTCGGATTCGGTTTTTAGTGATGTGGATTCGCGCAGCTTCGCCGCAACGGCACCGAAACGGCTGCCGAGTTCTTCTGTAGGCATGGTATATACTCCCTGTGTGTGTTTGTTTTTTGTTTTTATTTCCATGAAACCGTCATGGCGCGGCCTTTACGATTCACCGGATTTCCGGCGCGTTTCCGCATGAACAGATGTGCATGCGAGTTTTCCTGTCTTCGGGGTCAATACCGCGAAGAGACAAGAAGGGCGTTAGCGTCTAAACAGACGCGTATGCATTACAACAATGTGTGGTGAAGTTTTTTCATGATGTTTATCTCCCTGTGTTATACGTCCGTTTTCGGATCGCTTTTTTTATCTTTATACTTAACACTATCTTAAACTTCATGCAGAGAGTCAATCAAAATCGGTATGAAAAAGGCCGGAAGAGTGGATAAACCCGTCCGGCCTTTGGAAAATTTCAAGTTGGATTAGTTCTTGACGGCTTCGGCCTCGATAATCAATGGAACTTCATCCGAAACATTTGGCACCGCGTAATTGATTCCGAATTCGGAACGTTTGATAACGCCTGTCGCGCTAAAGCCAACTGTTTCTTTCTGGCTCATCGGGTTTGGTTTCTTTTGATTGAAGGTGACGTCGAGTGTAACGGGTTTCGTCACGCCAACCAATGTCAGGTCGCCCGTTACCTTGGCCGTTTTATCGCCGGTCTTTTCTATTTTCGTGCTTTTGAATGTGGCCGTCGGGAATTTTTCCACATTGAAGAAGTCGGCATTTTTCAGATGGTCGTCAAATTTGGGAATGCCCGTTGTTAGTTTTGTTGTCGGGACAGTCACGTCGAGTTTGCTGGCTTCGGGGTTGGCTTCATCCAGTTGCAACGTACCTTCCACAAGCGGGAAAAGACCATGCGGTTTGGAAAAGCCCATATGGGTTGCGTTCCATATCACGGTTGTGTGCGTGGGGTCGAGCGTGTAGGTGTCGGCGGCGTTCGCGGTTGTTGCGAGCGGAACGGATAGCAGCGCGGCGGCGGCCATAATGCGAAGGCGGGATGAAAACATCGGACAATCTCCAAAATTGGTTAAAGGATATGATTATAAGAAGTAGGGCCGTATCAAGCGGAAGTAAAGGGCGCATAGACGGATATGCGGCCAAAAAATCAATTGTCCTTCCACCAAAGCTTTAGAAGCTTCTTCTGGTGCATATACAGGGTAAAGCGTTTGTAAAGATCGGGTGAACGCTCCACAATCGCCATAACCTGTTTTTTCCGTTCCGGATCCAGTTCCCCGTCAATCAGGGCCTGAATGTCCATATCGGTTATGTGTGGCGGTTCATTTTCCATGATTTGCGGCTTTGTCCCCTGTTCTTGCCGATCCCAACCATTATGGCAGTTTTTTGTTCCTTTAGAAGTTTTTTTCGACGCTGCGGGGAACCGCTTGTAGCCCATGGCGGTTTGTCCACTACAGAAGAGATAAATTATATTCAGGAGAAAAACATGCTGAACTGGGCTTTAACATTTCTGGTCGTGGCCATTATCGCAGCGATTTTCGGATTTGGCGGGATCGCAGCGGCTTCTGCCGAAATTGCAAAGATTTTATTCGTGGTCTTTTTGGTTCTTTTTGTTGTTGCCGCCGCGATTGGCGCGCTTCGGGGAAGAACACCGCCCGTGTAATAGGGCATAAAATAAGTAGAACGGCACCGCTTACGGTGCCGTTTTTATATTGACGGGGCGAAGGGAATGTCCTTTTATGAATTGTTCCAAATACTTGGCGCTTGTATCGGTTGAGGATTCATGAATCCGGTTTTTATTCGTAATTTCGTTATATTCACTCTTATAATGGCGGCGAGCATATTCGGGCTCGTTTTCTACACCATCAAATCCTCGCAGGATATCGAATTTTCGGACCGGTGGATTTTTCACTCCCAATCCGTTATCCGCGAAGCGCAGAACCTCACCGATGTTGTTCTCGACGCCGCCGCGTCACAACGTAATTATATCATTTCAAGAACGCCGGAAAGCCTGGAGCGGTTTGAAGGCAAAAAGACGGAAATGTCGACCAAGATTGCGGAGCTACGCGAACTGGTCAAAAGCAGCGCAACGCAATCGAGCCGCCTGACCGAGATAGAACATGTCTCGCTTCAATACAAAGATGCGCTCGACCAGCAAACTCTGGAATATAAATATGACGGCATGCCGCTTCTGAACGACCGCATCGGCCTTCTGGATCATCGTGACAAGCTACGGCAATTGATCCGCAGCGTTCTGGACGAGGAATACAAGCTCCAGACAGAACGCGCCTACCAAATGAGTATCAAGATCAACAACTACCAGATGAGCCTTCTGGTCGGCGGGATTGTATCCGCCCTGATTATCCTGATCTTCAACTGGTACCTGATGCAGGCCCAGATAAAGGCAAGTTTGGCGGAAGAATCCTTACGGACCAGCGAGGAGCGTTTCCGCCTTGCCATACGCGGATCGAACGACGGCATCTTTGACTGGAACCTCAAGAACCATACGATTTATTGGTCGCCGCAATATAAGGCGATGCTCGGTTATGCCGATGATGAAATAACCGGCAACGAGAATAATTTCAAAAAGCTGCTCCATCCGGAAGATGCCGACATATTCTGGAGCGCCTTTAATAATTATATCAACGGAGAGATGTCGGAATTTTCGGCGATTTACCGTATGATCCACAAATCAGGCAACCCCGTGTGGATCCACGGACGCGGCAAGGCGATTTTCGATGACGAGGGGCTTGCCATCCGGTTTATCGGCGCGCATACCGATGTTTCCTATATCAAGGAACATGAACGCGAATTGAAGGAGGAGCGCGATCGCGCCGAAGCCGCCAGCGCCGCCAAGGGGGAATTTCTAGCGCATATGAGCCATGAGATCAGGACCCCCCTGACCGCCATCAGCGGAATCGCCGAAATTTTGAGCCAAAGCGACGCGCTGGCCGGCAGCCGCCACGAAAAACTGATCCGCACCTTGCGGACCAGCACAGAATCCCTGAAGGAATTGATTACCGATATCCTGGATTTCTCAAAGATCGAGAGCGGCGAACTTGAAATGGACCCGCGCAATTTCCGCCTTGGCGATTTGTTCCAGCAGGTTATCAGCATCATGTCGATGAAGGCCGCGGAAAAAAATCTAGATTTCACGTTTGATTTCGAATCGGTTGCCGAAACGAATTTCCATGGTGACCAGATGCGTATTCGACAAATCCTGATCAACCTTATCGGCAACGCCGTGAAGTTCACCGAGAGCGGGTTTGTGCATATCAAGGCCTATATCAGCGTGATCGATGGAAAAAATTTCCTGCGCGTGGACATCGAGGATTCAGGTATCGGGATCAACGAAAAATCCATCGACATGATTTTCGAAAAATTCAAACAGGCGGATTCATCCGTATCGCGCCGCTATGGCGGCACGGGCCTAGGTCTGCCGATCAGCAAGAATCTGGCGAATCTGATGGGCGGGACCATACAGGCGCAAAGCAAAATGGGCGTCGGTTCCAAATTCTCCCTGATCCTGCCTTTTGCCGGGAGCGCCACTGAGGAGCATTACGATGCGGAAGACGTGATGAAGGCCCAAAAGCTGGATGAGCGCCTGATGCAGGTGATCGGCGATAACAAGAAGATCCTGATGGTCGAGGATTACGAAGGCAATATTGTCGTGCTCAGCTATATCCTTCAATCGATCAACTGTGCTTTCGACGTTGCCAAAACGGGGCTTGAGGCGGTTCAGCTATGGAAGGACAATTACTACGACCTGATCCTGATGGATGTGCAGATGCCGGAAATGGACGGCCTGACCGCCACGCGCACCATCCGCCGGATGGAAGAGGAGCGCAATCTGCCGCCCACACCGATTATTGGCCTGACAGCCCATGCCTTGGTCGCCGACAAACAGAAATGCATCAATGCCGGTATGGACGATTATTTGTCCAAGCCGATTGTCGAGAACGAGCTGAAAGAAGCAATGCTTCACGTTTTGACCGGCAAGAAACGCGCTGCTTAAAAAAACATAAGCAAACAGACACGGAATAAAAAAACCTCCGCCCGGGGGAAGGCGGAGGTTTTACCACGTCAGGTTGGGGGATTTGGGATCTAACGCGGGATTCTTACTGGATGGATCAAGCGGCCATCCGCGTCAATGCATCCTGCTCTGGTGTGTAGGGGATTGCCGGTGTCTCGGGCCCCTCCATCAGCGATTGCAACTGGCTCCGGGCACGGGAAAGACGGGAGCGCACGGTGCCTACGGGGATGTGCAGCATATCGGCCACTTCCTGATATTGCAGGCCCTTGACGCAGACCATGACCAGAATTTCCTTGTGTTCATCGGACATTTTTTGCATGGCGGCGCCCACGGCTTTTAATTCCATCTTCACTTGCTGGTCGGCTTCGACAGCGCGGTTTTCGATGTAGCTTTCGGGGTCGTATTGCGTTTCGAATTTTGTCTTGCGACGGTAATCCGTGACGAAAAGGTTGTACATAATCTTAGACGTCCAGCGGAACAGGTCTGTGCCTGTTTCGAAATAACTATTCTTTTCAAGAGCGCGCAACAAAGTGGATTGCACCAGATCGTCCGCCTCTGCCGTATTACGTGTCAGTTTATATGCAAATTTACGCAGTTTCGGCATTTCGTTGATCAGTTCGGATTGGGCAAACATTTTATGCTCCTCTTCGGTTCGTGATGTCTTGATGATTTTTAGATTAGGGGAGGAACGTAACGGCTCTTTGTCCGTTGTGTTTCGATTGCGAAAAACTTTGTATCTTTTCTGAAACAAAGTATTTATATAATACCCTGATTTTAAATAGAATTTTTCATAATCTCATGAAAAAGACAGGAAACCGAAAGAATGCCCCAGAAAGCCACTATTCTAAGCGTAGACGACGATGCGGGCCTGCAAACCGTTGTCACCCATTATCTGGAGGGCGAAGGATATCAGACACTGAGCGCGACAAGCGGCCAGCAATTGATGGATCTTTTGCAAGATTCCACACCGAATATCATTCTACTGGATCTTGTTTTGCCGGATATGGATGGAATCAGCATCCTTTCCCAGCTGCGCGGTATGAAAAAAATCCCTGTCATTGTTGTTAGCGGAAAAAGCGACACCACCGAAAAAATCGTCTGTCTTGAAATGGGTGCCGACGATTACATGACGAAGCCTTTTGAAATGCGTGAATTATCCGCGCGAATCAAGGCCGTTCTTCGCCGGGCCGAAGATGTGCCTGCCAGCATGTCGATAGAGGCCAAGCCAGAAAAAGACAAAGTCGAATTCGGCGACTGGGTTCTGGACAAGGCACGGTTCCAATTGTTCGACAAGAACGATGTTTCCGCCGATTTGACGACCGGGGAATATAAATTGCTCGAAGCGTTGGTCGATGCGCCGAACAAGGTATTGTCCCGCGAACGCCTTTTCGAATTAACCCGTGAGAGCGATTATGATTCTTTCGACCGTGCCGTCGATATCCAGATCGGACGTATCCGCAAGAAAATCGGCGATGACCCCAAGGACCCGCAATTTATTAAAACCGTTCGCGGAGCGGGCTATATGTTCTGCGGAGTTATAAAGAATCCCTGATTAGGAACCTTTTTTGCCGCTTCTGGTTGGTTGAGCAAGACATCCACCAACCAGGAGAATACAAATGCCTCAAGAAAATCTTCGTACGGCCACAAAAGAAGTGGCAAACCTCAAAGCCCAATCCGATGTAAACGCCATTAAAGAGGACCTCAGCGCCCTGCGCGACGATGCGGCCCGCCTGATCCGTCATTCCAAGGAAAGCGGAAAAGAACAAATCGCGGTTGCCGAAGAAAAGGCCAAGAAATTTTATGCACAAGGCAAGACTGCCGCACGCGACTATTACGGCGAAGTTGAAACCTATGTTCGCAACAATCCCGGCCAATCGCTGGCCGTTGCCTTTATCGGCGGGGTCGTGGCGAGCATGTTGTTCGGCCGCCGGAGCTAACCATGAATATAAACCCGATCTTGAAGCAAGTCTTGATCAACGGGCTTATCACCCATTCCGCTGCGCGCGGTGTTAAACGCGGTTCCGCCTGGCTGGGATTTTTTGTCCTGGCCGGCGGTATCGGGTTTCTCGCGCTCGTCTATTTCTCGGTTGCTACTTATGTCTGGTTGAACACCATGTATGTGACATCCGTGTCGGCATCGATAGTCGGTGGCGCGCTTGTTGTCATTGCGGCGGGGGTGGCTGTATTCGGCCATATGCTCCGCAAAGGCGTCTTCCAGAAAGCGGCACCGAAGCCGGAAGGTTTGATCGGCAATATCGAGAACGCCTTGCAATCCGTCATGGGCGGACTGGAAGAGCCGATCCGCGACAACCCGAAACTGGCCATGCTGATTGCCGCACTTGCGGGGTTTGCAGCCGGAGAC
>CBFGQF010000034.1:0-12767 GCA_965650865.1 uncultured Alphaproteobacteria bacterium
ATGGATGCTTATGTCCTGTGCGCTTGTTTTATTGATGACCGCCGGGGTCGCGTTCTTTTACGGCGGCATGGTTCCCGCCCGCTCCGTGATCTCTACCAAATTCCAGTCTTTCGCCTGCATGGGCGTTGTCGGCCTTCTCTGGGCCGTGTGCGGATATTCCCTCGTCTTCACGGGCGGCGAGGATGATCTCGGCTTTATCGGCAATCTTGATCATATCTTCCTCGCGGGCGTCGGAATGGAACCGAACCCGTCTTACGGCTCCACCATCCCGCATGTTCTTTTCATGCTGTTCCAATGCACCTTCGCCATCATCACACCCGCGCTGATCACCGGCGCGCTGGCGGAACGGATCAAATTCAAGGCATGGCTGCTCATCATGGCGGCATGGTCGCTTCTGGTTTACGTCCCCGTCGCGCACTGGGTCTGGGGCCCGTCGGGGTGGATTTTGAAAATGGGCGGGCTCGATTTCGCAGGCGGTCTCGTCGTCCACATGACATCCGGTTACGCGGCTCTCATCGCCGCGCTCATGCTCGGCAACCGTACCGCGTTCAAACCGACAGGTGATCAATCTTCCTTCAGCACACTGCTCGTCCTTCTCGGCGGCACCATGCTCTGGTTCGGCTGGTTCGGGTTTAACGCAGGCTCCGCGCTCGGCGCGAACGCGCTGGCGGGTCAGGCCGCCGCGACAACCATGTTCGCCGCCGCAACATCGATGACCGTCTGGATGGTGATGGATTGGCTGGTCACGGGCAAACCAAGTGCCACGGGCGCGATGATCGGCGCGGTCGCGGGGCTCGTCGCCATCACACCGGCCGCGGGGTTTGTGACGGTTCAGTCATCGCTCGCCATCGGTGCCATCTCTGCCGTGGCGTGTAACTATGCCTGCCGCATCGTGAAACAAAAACTAAAGGCGGATGACACGGTCGATGTGTTCGCCTGTCACGGCGTGGGCGGAACGGTTGGCACGATCCTGACCGCCATATTCGCCACAACGTCGGTTAATCCTGCGGGGGCCGATGGCCTGCTTTATGGAAGCGCGGATTTGCTGATCGCCAACACGCTCGCCGCTTTGGCCGTTGTGTCTTACACAATCGCCATGACGGCCTTTGTGTTCTGGGGCATCGGCAAGGTCATGACCATCCGCGTATCCGCCGCCGATGAAGAAACCGGGCTTGATGTTACCCAACACGGTGAACGGGCCTTTGTGGTCAAACGCCCGCGCGGTGGCGCATCCACGAAAATCGCCGCTTAAGATTTTGCCATCTCCTTTCCGGCGAAAAAACTCTCCCGCCTTTTGGCGGGAGAGCCTCTTTGGGGAGAGAGAAAATAGCGTACGCCGCTTACACAACCTCTATCAATCGCGTCCATGCCCATGGTGATGTCCATGATGGCGATGGCCGTGGCCGCGATGATCATGCCGATCCCAGCGACGATGATAGTGCCGATCCCATTTCTTCTTTTTGTACTTCACATAGTGGCCGTTTTTGTAATGGCCGTTGTGATACCAGATAAAAGACGGCTGAACATGTGGTGATCTGTAGTAATTACGCTCGTAATGCACAACGCGCGTCGGCGTGATATAGCGGGTGTTATCACGAATGACGTACTGCACATCGCTGACATTGTTTGGAATGTCGTTACCAAGCCCCTCTCCCGTGATCATCCAGTCACCATTGGGTTGCAAACAGGCGGTACCATATGCCTCCTGCGCTCGGCCCCCGATGTAAACGGTTCTGGTATATTCACGGCAATAATTATTGGCATAGGCCTGCGCATCCGAAGGCGCCATGCCGATAACGCCAAGACATAAGATGGCGGCCCCGGCAAGCCGGGCTCTGATGGGTTTGAACATGATGATATCTCCGTATCTGCAAACTTTTTCGTTACAGATTTAACGGATCATTCACCAAAACCCTTCGGGAGATTTTTTTAAAGCGGCACAGGCCATCCCAAACCCATAAGGGCGAAAGATGGTGCGGGTAGTCGGACTCGAACCGACACGTCTGTTAAGACACTGGATTTTGAATCCAGCGCGTCTACCAATTTCACCATACCCGCGCTATAAGGAATGGACTGATCACTTCTTACACAATAGGTCTTTAAAAATCCATGGAAAATTCGCATGACACCCCGCGCTCCCTTTCAGAGGTGCTGATCGCCATGAAACGGGATTATACGGGCGATAAAATCGCCGTCCGGGACGTTCTGGAAGGGTTTCACGAACGCGGATTTGGTATTCTCATTTTTATTTTCACGCTGCCTGCGGCGGTGCCGGTTCCGATGCCGGCGGTCAACACGCTGATCGCTATTCCCATAATGATACTTACATGGCAGCAGATGATCGGCCGTCACACGGTCTGGATGCCGGAAAAGGTGCTGCGCGGAACATTGGATAAGGATTTGTTCCACAAAACGCTCGACTGGTCCATTCCATGGGTCAAACGGCTCGAATGGTTTTTGAAACCGCGTCTGGGCTTTATGACGCAAGGCATCTTTTCACACCTTATCGGTTTTTCGGGGCTGGTGATGGCGACATGCGGTGCCATTCCCCTGCCGCTCGTCAACACCGCGCCGGCCATCGGCATTGCCATTATGGCGGTTGGCGTTTTGATGCGTGACGGACTGGCCGTTCTTGTCGGCATGGGGTTTGGCCTGACATGGGTCATCGGTATTCTAACCCTGTACGCCCTCTTTGGGATGCAGGCGCTTTACATCGTCAAAGACTTTATTCTATCGTTGATGCCATGATGAATTTCGCAAACACCCTTCTGTCCCGTCCGCATTATGCGCTTGGTTTCTTCGGCCTCGTCTCGGCGGCGGCGCTTGGCATGGCCTTTATCGCACAATATGTCTATGGCCTCGCTCCGTGCGAACTTTGCATCTGGCAACGCTGGCCGTATGGGGTTGTGATTGCCATAGCCGCTTTCTCCGTCTTTATTTTGAAGAAACATCCGAATGCCGGAACATCCCTGCTCGCGCTTACCGGCCTGACGTTCCTTACCAATGCGGGAATCGCGTTTTATCACACGGGGGTAGAACACAAATGGTGGCCGTCTTTTCTGGAAGGGTGTTCGGTGCCGGAAATGAAGGGCAATATCGCCGATGTTCTCGCCCGCATACAAACCGCGCCCATCGTGCGCTGCGATGAAATCCCATGGACCGATCCGGTCCTAGGCTGGTCGATGGCAAATTATAACGTGATTATGTGCCTCGTGCTTGCGGGCCTGGCATTTTACGCCGCCCTTCGCCGCAAACAATTACAGGCCTAAAATCGTGGCAAAGCCCTGCACACCCATCAGGATCATGGCATAAAACAGATAGAAACCGACAGACTCTTTAAGCGAGCGCTGTTTCTTGAAGTTAAACAGATCGTTGAACATAAAAATACTCCGCAAATGAATGAATTGTGCCCCACTGATAGCGGGGCACGCACCAAAAGTCAAGGTTTTCTGCGGGTTTTAGGCGTTTATCGCGCGGAAGAAGAAACGCGTATCACTTGCGTCGTCGCGGCATTGCCATAGCTATAGCTGTTCGATGTATCGACAAAGCGGCTATTCTGGTTTGCGGTTTTTATTGTCATTTATCATCTCCTATTCAACGAAGGCGACTATATCCAAAACAACCGCGGGTTGCCACAAAATCATGTGCTGCAAGCGCTTGCAGCAAAAGGATAAATCCATTCTGATGTATGTTTACAACATGAAAAAGGCGGGAATAGATCCCGCCTTTAAATTCATTCTTTACAACTGAAACTACCAACCAATTGGATATTCCAAAACTGGCCCGCCCCCACTTCCACCTGGGACAAAAGCTTCACTGCCGCCCGGAGCCTGTTTCTTTGTTTTATCATCACCACCGCCACTAAGACCGCCCCAGCTTTCTTTTAATATGCTCATGATAATCTCCTTATGCCTTAACTATAAGGATAAGCGTATGCCTGTTTTTCATAGTTGTAAACTCACGATTCTTCTAGTTAACAAAAAACAGGGCGGGAATTCTATCCCGCCCTGCCCGTTCAGTCGTCTTCTAGAGTGTCCGTTTTATTTCGTTTTTATGGTTGTCAGCAGCGCGACCGGGATAAGACCGATCATCACGCTGGTTGTGTACGACAGGTACACGCCGACTGCCACCACGAGGACGGAGAATATATCGCTGGTCAGGTTCCGCCCCGATAGGATCAGGCCCGAAATCATGAGCACGAGTACCGTGCCGATCAGCGTATAGACTTCACCGCCACCGAAGAAAGAGCCTGTGGTATCAACCACACCGGCCATTCCAAGGAAATGGACCAGCGTTGTCGAAATCCCGACCATCAGTGTGAGGGACAGGAAATAGAACCATACGGCTTCCGTCGTCGTTCTGTGGTGCGTCACATCAAGTATCTTCCCAAACATAGCAAACCTCCTTTGTTCAACGTTGTTATTTTTGGGTTACGCTTCGGGGCATGTGCCCCTTTAGTTTACCGGGTCGCTTCCTCCTTCTTCGTTGTCGAGTTCACTATCCCAGTAAAGAAAATCCCCCCAACTCTTGTGCAAAAAGTTCGGGGGGAATTTTCGTCCTTTGTCCTGAAGCTCGAACATGTCGGGCTGCCGGGGTTCCGTTATCGGGAACATCTTGCAGACACTGGGCAGCTTGTCGCCCTTTTTTGTGTTGCAAGGCCTGCAGGCCGTGACGATGTTGGTCCAGGTGGTCGTTCCTCCGCGCGCTCTTGGAATGACATGATCGAATGTCAGTTCGGATGTCTTTTCCTTGCATCCGCAATACTGGCAATGCCATTCGTCGCGCAGGAAAACATTAAACCTTGTAAAGGCCGGTTTTCTCGCCGCCGGTATGTAATCTTTCAAAACGAGAACGCTGGGGAGCTTGAACTCGAAGCTGGGGGAGCGGACGACCGTGTCATATTCGGACAGAACGGTGACCGTCTCACGGAACAGGGCTTTCACCGCATCCTGCCAAGACCAAAGCGACAGGGGGTAATAGCTCAGCGGCCTGTAATCAGCGTTTAACACCAGGGCCGGGCATTGTTCCAAACTTCTCAAACCTTCCATCGTCTCTCCTTTTTATGCCATACCGGATGGCTTCCGGTGAGGCCTTCGGTGGCAGGGTTACGATAAAGGCCTCGTGAGCATTTATAGATTTATTATAGCCGAAAACCTGCCAGCTACCAAGCATTCCACAGGATATCCCTTCGCAATGCACAAACTTATCCACAGCACATCTAATTGCGATAACAAAGCAATGGGTTAACAAGCGGCAGGCTCACCGTTTTTATGCTGCGCCTGCTTTAGGAACAGTGCAGCAATTGCGTGAAACTTGTTCGGAATTTTATAAATCTTGTCATCCCGGCCGGAAACCGGCTTTGCCGGTTAGAGCGGCGGGGTCTTATTTTTCTGTTAGAAGGCAAAATTCCCTCGGCTTCGCTCGGGGTGACAGCTTAAAGAAGCACACCCTTTAAAAACACCCCGCCATCATCGATTCCCTTGTCATCGATATTGTGCTGGAGCCCCCTGCTCACACCGCCGGTCACGGTAAAACCGTTCGATTCAAGGGCCTCTTTGGCCGCAAAATAAGATGCGACAGGGACGACCGGATCGACGTCACCATGGATCAGATGGACCGGGATTTTATGAATGTTCAGGTCGCCCAGCGTCTCCCCGCCGACCAGCGCACCGGAATAACCAAGGATACCCGCGATTTTGTTTTTACGGCGCGGCCCGGCATAAAGGCTCATCATCGTACCTTGGGAAAAACCAACCAAGGCCGCTTTATCGTCACTTAAGTCAAAATGTTCCAGCGTTTTGCTGATAAAATCGTTGAGGATAGGCTCCGCCTCTTTCACCCCTTTCAGGATGGAATGCGGCGACCAGTCACGAAGCGAAAACCATTGATACCCCATCGGGGCCATATCACATGGGAACGGCGCATCGGGCGATACAAACACAGTATCTGGCAGTTGCGCCGCCCAGAACGGGGCGAGGCCGAGCAAATCCTGTCCGTTGGCGCCAAGACCATGAAGAAGGAAAACGATACTTTTGGGATTGCCACCGGAGCGCGGCGGGTGAACGTAGGATTTCAATGTCATGGCAATTTTCTACCCTATATTCTCCGCACTGTCATCCCCGCGGCGGACATGGCATTGCAAAGGAACTATCCCCCTTCCCGCTTGTTTATAAATTAATAGATGCTAGGGTCCCTTCATGACACAGAAGAACATTTTCAGGTTTGGATTATCGCTCGCCATCGTTGCGGGCGCTTTTGTCTTGCCCACCCCGGTATTGGCACAGGAAAAACCCCTCGTCATCAAATCCGTTGCCGATCCGGATCAGGATTCAATCGACCCGTACAAGGTCGAACGCGAAGTCGCGCAATCAATGAAAAACACCCCGTTTAAAAACTATCTCAGTTTTTCCTATGAGAATGACCTCGTCGGCGATGGCAATGATCGTTATTATACCAGCGGCGTGCGTGCGACCTATTTTAACCCCGCTGCCGAATTACCGGAATTTATTCGCGATGCCGCCGATGCCCTGCCCGGTTTCCGCGTCAATGAAACGACGTCTACTTTTTTCACGGTTGGCCAGAATCTTTATACGCCCTCCGATGTCACAACACGCGCGGCAAACCCGAATGACCGCCCCTATGCCGGATGGTTATATGGCTCTGTTGGTATGACGACATTGGTACGTGACCGCCTCGATGAACTTGAACTCACACTCGGCGTTGTGGGGCCAGAGGCCCTTGGCGAACAAACGCAGAAATTCATTCACCGGCACGTAACGGATTCCAACACGCCCAAGGGGTGGAACAATCAGTTGGACACCGAACCCGGCATTGTTCTGTCATGGCAACGGCGATGGCCGCGCGGGTTTGGCGGCGACTGGCATTATGATGTCCTGGACCGCTGGCGCCTGCGGGCGGAACCGAACGTCAATGTTTCGCTTGGTAATATCTACACCTATGCCGGCACGGGCGTGATGTTCACCTTTGGCCCATCGAAAGAGTTGCAGGATACGCCGCCGCGCGTGAAACCCGCCATGTCCGGCACGGGGTATTTCGCGACTCCCGAAAACAACTGGGGCTGGAATTTGTTTGCAGGTGTCGATGGCCGCGCCGTCGCCCGCAATATTTTTCTGGATGGCAACAGTTTCGACAGCAACTCCCCTTCCGTTGACAAGAAACATTTTGTGGCCGATGCGGTTGCGGGGATTGCCTTTACTTTTTATGATCTCCGCCTCTCTTATTCCGCCAATTACCGGACCAAGGAATTCGAAGGACAAGAAGACGATACGGTTTTCGGGTCCATCACACTGACCACACGGTTTTAATCACCCTTTCTTTCAACGGCGCACATGCTACAATTGTCGCTGAAAGGAACCTTTCGCCTATGGAATACGACATCATCCACATCGCCGGAAAACCTCACGTCCTCGTCCCCTTGCATGATTACACCCAGTTAAAAAACGGTGCCGGATCGGCGGAATTGCCAGACGATATCCTGCAAAAGTTAACGCTGGGACAGGAAAACCCCATCAAGATTATCCGCAAATATCGTGGCCTGACACAGGACGAACTGGCGGCAGAGGCTGGAATTTCAAGGCCTTACCTCACGGAAATCGAAACCGGGCGTAAGGAAGGCTCAATTCGCTCCCTCAAGTCGATTGCCGCCGCGCTCGGCGTACCTTTAGAACGGCTTGCCGCTTAAATTATTGACATAATGCAAGAAGAACGGTATGTTAATCCACTTTTGTTTAAAGGGGATGCCGGGTGGCAAACGATATAGTCCGATTTCCAAACGCCAAAAAACCCGCGCCGCAAAGCGATTTCGCGGCGGCGGTAGATGCGCTTGATGAACCGGACACAAATCTTGATATTCCATGGCTATCGAAACCGGCGCAGCCACGCGCACCGCTCCCGCCGAAAAACCTGCCCTCCTTCACCGGCACTTATGTCGGGATAACGCCATGGACCGATGAGCCGGACCTTTGCGCGAAGGCCTCTGTTGCGATCTTTGAATCAAAGGGCGTGCAACTTGGCTTCATCATCAAGGATGGCTCTTTGACCGAAGATATGAATATCGGCGACAAATATAGCTTCACCTATCAACCGCGCCAGCCGATTGCCTTCAAGGATGACAAATCCCATCTTGAAAGCGCCGAATATAAAATGGAATATCATTCACCGGAAATTGCCGGTCATTTCTACATGTTTCAAAAACCACCCGCCCGCAAAACGGACGTCG
Source organism: uncultured Alphaproteobacteria bacterium (assembly GCA_965650865.1). Classification (GTDB taxonomy): domain Bacteria; phylum Pseudomonadota; class Alphaproteobacteria; order Micavibrionales; family Micavibrionaceae; genus Micavibrio_A. The sequence continues at coordinate 8,240 of CBFGQF010000034.1, forward strand.
ACTTCGTTGCTTCCGCGCGGCCCATCCCCCTGCTCTAGAAGGCAACAATGAAAAAAGACCGCCCTAACATCAATCTAAAAGAGAAATTTTCCGAACCGGAAAAAATAGAAGCTGCGCCGGACATCAGTGCGGCAGTGGATGAAACAATCGAATATCCTGTGCTGCCTCAACCAAGCAAACTATTCGCACGCAGCATGACGGGGCTGGACCCGGTGCCAAAGCCGAAGTTCCCCGAAAAGACACCGGAAGAAATGGCAGAGATTATGAGGCGCGCGCGCAAGTACATTATACCATTGCCCCCGCGCTCTACTTACGACTGATCGACCCCATCGTCCCGCGCAGGATTTCCTTGCCGATATTGCGGCCCACCGAAGACACCGTATTGCGCACCGCTGATTTGGCGACCTTTTTCATCACATTGTTTTTACGGCCCGTGCCAAAGATGCTGTCGGCAATCGCGCTAACGACCGATGCTGCCACCGAACTAATGACAACTTTGGCGGTACGAATCACCATACTATCCGCCGGACGCCCCGCCTGCCCTCGCGCTTTCTTTTCTTCTGGCGCGTTGTCATTTGCGCGGCCCTTCAAAATTTCATAGGCGCTTTCACGGTCTAGCGGCGCATCATATTTATGCCCGACACCATCGGCACTCAACGCTGCGCGCTTTGCCTCATCGCTTGCGGGGCCAACCTTGGCAGACGGTGGGCGGATGAGGATGCGGCGAACCATAGATGGCACACCTTTATCTTCCATGGCGGAAACAAGGGCTTCACCCACTGCCAGTTCGCCAATGACTTTTTCGACATCGAACGCCGGATTGGCGCGGTATGTTTTTCCCGCATCGCGAATAAACTTCTGCTGCGCCGGCGTGAAAGCGCGCAACGCATGCTGCACGCGGTTACCAAGCTGTCCTAAAACGCTGTCCGGAATATCTTGCGGGTTCTGTGTGACGAAATATACGCCAACACCCTTGGACCGGATCAGGCGCACCACCTGCTCGATCTTTTCGAGCAGCGATTTCGGCGCATCGGTAAACAACAAATGCGCTTCATCGAAAAAGAACACGAGACGCGGCTTTTCCAAATCCCCCGCCTCCGGCAATTCTTCGAACAATTCCGAAAGCAGCCAGAGCATGAAGGTCGCATACAAACGCGGCGCGTTGATCAATTTGTCGGCGGCCAGAATATTCACATATCCCTTGCCGTCGATATCGCGGCGCATCAGGTCGGGGAGTTCCAGCGCAGGCTCGCCAAAGAAAACATTCCCGCCCTGATCTTCCAGTTGTAAAAGCGCACGCTGGATCGCGGCGATCGATGGCTTGCTCACCTGCCCGTAATTAGCCGAAATGGCAGAGGCGTTTTCATGGATGTCATTAAGGAGGGCGCGAAGGTCCTTGATATCGAGGATGAGTAACCCTTGCGCATCGGCATGCCTGAAGGCAACATTCAGAACGCCTTCTTGTATATCGTTTAATTCCAGCATCCGGGACAAAAGCACCGGTCCGATTTCCGTGATCGTCGTGCGGACGGCGTGCCCTTTTTCGCCAAACACATCCCAGAATGTGACGGGAAAAGCCTTCGCCTTGAAATCATCAAGGCCAATCAGCGATGCACGATCCGCAATCCATTTTTCCCCGCCTGATTGTTGGCAAAGACCACTCAAATCGCCTTTCACATCGGCCATGAACACGGGCACGCCCGCATCGGAAAAACCCTCGGCGAGGCTTTGCAGCGTCACGGTCTTGCCCGTGCCGGTCGCTCCCGCGATCAAACCGTGGCGGTTCGCCCATTTAAGATGAAAGAATTGCTTGTAACCCGGGTTGCCGGTTTCGGCCCCGATAAAAATATCTGCGCTCATAATAGGGGTGATTATACGCTCGTATCGACGTTCGTGCCAGTGGTAGACGACTTTGACGCCTCCCCATTGTCAAACACGCCTTCAGCCACGTTGTGGGAGTTTTTGGCGCGGAGCGCAAGGATGGTGATGTTGTTGGCAACTTCAGCGTTTTCGGCTCTGACGTAAAGCTGGTTGAACAGGGCCGCGCCGCCATTCATAAAACTTTCCAATCCGGCGCGCGAACGGGCGGACAAACCAGGCCCGCCGTTTCTGGCAAAAATCGCGCGGCCATTATCAAGCAGGCTGTTCGCCATGCTCATGATATTCACGCCGCCGCTCAGGATCGTAGACATGCCCTTATTTTAACCCAAAATTGTTAACTTTTACAAAGGTTAATTGGTGAAAAACCGCTCGTTGAGCAGGCTGGGGATAGCGGCCCGCGCCTTGGTTACAGAGTCCAGATCCAGGTCCGCCATCGCATATCCGGCCCTATCATCTTGAATCTGCGTCAAAATTTCTCCCCACGGGGATATGATCATGGAATGTCCCCATGTCGCCCGCCCGCCTTCATGGGTGCCCGCTTGTGCCGGCGCGACGACATAGGCCCCATTTTCAATAGCACGGGCCCTTAAAAGAACCTCCCAATGCGCCTGTCCCGTGGGAACCGTAAACGCGGCAGGAATGGTCAAAATCTCTGCGCCCTCCTTGGCTAGCATGCGGTAGAGATGCGGAAATCGCACATCGTAACAAACACTCATCCCGATCCGCACGCCATCCATGTTGGCGACCACGGTGCGGTCACCGGGGGCGTTGGTGTCGCTCTCGCGGTATTTGTCACCGTTCGGCAAATCGACATCGAACATGTGGATCTTGTCGTATGTTGCAATGGTTTGTCCGCTGGCACCAAATAGATAAGAACGGTTGGCGAGCTTCCCGCCCTCCACGCGAACCGACGAAATGGACCCGATCAAAAGATTGACGCCCAGTTCCTTTGCCAGCGCCGCATAAAATTTGACGGCCGGATGGTCACACTCTTCATAGGAACTTGTCCATTTGTCCTCGGGCTTGGCCCGCATCCGGCAGGTATTTTCAGGCGTCGCGATCAATGTCGCACCCTCACCCGCCGCGGAACGGATAAGCCCTTCGGCCTCCTTCATATTGTCTTCGACGGAAGGCTTGGCGTTTAACTGGATAATGGCTGTTTTGACTATCATGCCAGAAGCTTATCAAGCTCACCGCTTTCTTCAAGGGCGTAAAGGTCATCGCATCCGCCAATCGCCTTGTCATCAATGAAGATCTGGGGAACGGTGCGGCGTCCCCCGCTCTTTTCAACGAGCGCGATGCGGGCTTCGTCATCGTCTGTCACATCAATCTCGGTAAAATCCACATCCTTGGCGTCCAGCAATCGCTTGGCCTTGACGCAATACGGGCAGTAATTGGTGGTGTAAACTTCGACTTTGGCCATAAATTCGCTCCTTTTCTTTTTCCAAAAGGGAATATAGGGTCATTTCATGAAAACAAAAGCCCCGAATTCATTGAATTGCGATGTTGTTTTGTCCGGCGGCGGTCCTGCTGGTTCCTCGCTCGCGCTCATTCTCGCCCGCGCAGGCATGAATATTGTCCTGATCGATCCGGAACCGCCGGTGGTGATTGATAAACCCACGGGCCGCACGGCGGCACTGCTCAATACGTCTATCAACGTGCTGAAAGCTGCGGGCATATGGGACGATTTGAAAGACAATGTCACGCCTCTGAAGACCATGCGTATCGTCGATGCGCAGGACAAAGACGCAGGCGTGACATTCCATGCCGATGAAATCAATGCGGACCAGTTCGGTTTTAACATTCCCAATGCGCTTTTAAAATCCGCTGCACTTTTGCGCATACAAAACACACAAAATATGACGTTGCTGACCGATAAATTGCAGGACTATGTGGTTGACGGGCAACGCGTGATCGCAACCACCGAAGGCGGGCATACAATAAACGCCTCGCTCATCATCGGCACCGACGGACGAAATTCCCGCGTGCGCATGATCGCAGGCATAGACGTCGACACGCATGATTACGGGCAAAGCGCGATCACCTGTCTGATCACGCACACAAAACCCCACCATTCCACCTCGACCGAATTCCACCGCGCCGGGGGGCCGTTTACCTTCGTGCCCATGCCGGGCAATCAATCGAGTGTCGTCTGGGTTGAAAAAACCGATGATGTCCAAAATTTTCTTTCCTTGAAAAAACAGGAATTCGAACAGGCGTTACAGGATCGCTCGCAGGGACTTCTCGGCACCATTTCCCTTGCCTCCAAGCCTGAAAGCTGGCCGCTGATGTACCTGTCCGCTGATAAGGTGACCGGCAACCGCGCCGCAATTGCCGCCGAAGCCGCGCATGTGATGTCGCCCCTTGGCGCACAGGGACTGAATCTTTCCTTACGCGATGTCGCCGGACTTGCCGAAACCATGATTGATGCCGCGCGCCTTGGTGAAGATATTGGCGGGGAACTTGTCCTGGCGCGCTATGAAAGCCGCCGCCATCTTGATCTGCTCACGCGCACCAAAGGCATTGATGTCTATAACAGGCTTGTCGCGCACGATGTTTCGTTTTTGCAAGATCTGCGCAGGCTTGGGATCAAGGGCCTTGATAGAATCGCACCGATCAAACATCTGGCGATGGAACATGGGCTTGC